>JAPWUW010000136.1 GCA_028275325.1 Anaerolineae bacterium
ATAAATGCGGATTGGCTGTCGGCTTGCCTGAAAGCGCGGCCGTGTGGCTTGGCTGACCCTGAAGGTCGTACCGCCGAACACGTGAATGGTGGCCAAGACATAGTCGCTGCTGCCTTCATAAATGGTGAGCATTGAGCGCGTGTTGGCATCCACCAGGCAGGTCACCCCCGGCCGCAGCTCTTGCTTGCCTGAAACGGCAAGCCAAGCTGCGCCTTCGCCCTCGCGCACCTGAGTTACCCCAACTATGTTTATGAGCTCAATGCGGTTAGGGGTAGTTGCGCGCTCGCGAAAGCGGAGCGCAAGGAGCGGGATGGTTACAGCGATGGCACAAAAGACGGCAAAGGCGCCCAACAGGATCGCCCAGGCCACCGCCTCAGGGTTCTTGCGCCTAACCGCGGATATCGAAGCGCTGGAACTGCCCGGTATAAGGCAACCACTCTGCTGTGACATTGGTGACTCGGGCTCCTAACGGCCCTCGCTGCATCGCGCGCAACAGTTCCTCTAATGCAGGCCTTTGCCCCTCGGCGACAAGCTCCACGCTGCCATCGGGCAGGTTGCGCACAAAGCCGGTGACGCCGAGAGTCCGGGCGCGGGCGTGTATATAGTACCGAAAGCCCACTCCCTGGACCAGGCCGTATGCTACCGCCCGCAAGCGTGCGAACTCGTTTCCTTGCGTGCCCATACGCCCAACCTCGTGCGGCAAGCCTTATCGAAATGACCCAGCAGGCAGCCAGAAGCCATCCAGCCGATACAGCCCATGTGCCCTGGCTGCTTGCAGCGCTTCGGTGTACTCCTGCTGGGTTATGCGTCTCTGCAGCCGGCTGTCTCTGCCCGCCTGAAAGCAAGGGCGGTATTGGTCCATTATATTCACATAGGTGTGCACGGACACCTCTTTCGCCAGGAACGCCATCACCGCTGGTGTGCCCGCTAAGCCCTCCGGCAAAACGAGGTGCCGCACCAGCAACCCGCGCACAGCCACACCGTGCCGATCCATGACCAGATGGCCCACTTGACGGTATGCCTCTCGGATCATCGCCCGGTTGACAGCCGGGTAACACTTAACCCCAGAAAGGGCCTCCGCGATGGCGCTTGAGGAGTACTTAGCATCCGGCATGTAAATGTCGATAATGCCCTCAAGCAAACGTATCGTCTCAGGGGAATCGTAGCCGCCTGTGTTGTAGACAAGCGGCAGGCGCAAGCCGGCTTCCGCAGCGATGGCCAGGGCCATCAGAATCTGTGGCACCACATGTGTGGGCGAGACCAAGTTGATGTTATGGCAGCCGAGCTCTTGCAGCCGGAGCATCATCGTCGCGAGCTCGGCGGGGCCTACATCCTCGCCTTCCAGCCCGTGGCTGATATCGTAGTTCTGACAGAAGATGCAGCGCAGGTTGCAGCCGCTGAAGAAGATTGTGCCGGAGCCGCCTATTCCCACAAGCGGCCGCTCTTCACCGAAATGCGGGCCATAGGAAGCAACTCGGGCCACCTCACCAATCCGGCAGGCGCCGCGTTCCCCAGCGAGGCGGTCTACGCTGCAGCGTCTGCCGCAGAGCCTGCACGGGCTCAGAAGTTGGCGAGCGAGGCGAGCCCGCTCCAGCAGCCACCCGCGGCTGTGCAGCTGGATGTAGGCTGGTGTGAAGTGTTCTCCTGTAACCACAAACGACGGCTCGCTCATCTGCTCGTGCACCCGCATGAGGGGATGCTGTATCCGCGGAGCTCTCCACAATACTAGCCCGGCGGGCTGTCTCCCGGCCAGTTCCTGCGGGCGCTCAGCAATCCGTCAGGAAGCGCTGCACTCGCTCGGCAATCCTTTCCGGAGAGAAGGGCGGCATTTGCCACTCGACATGCGGGTCATCTAGGCGGAACCACGTGTGCTGTTGTCGGATGAAGCGGTGGGTTCCCCCCTTGATACGCCGGATTGCTTCCTCGAGGGAGCAATGGCCAAGCAGGTGTTGGCAAATCTGCCTGTAGCCAAGGCCGCTCATCGCCGGCAGTGAAGGGCTGTACCCCATATCCAACAGCCGCTTTGTCTCCGCCACCAGTCCTTGTGCGATCATCGCGTCCACACGCGCATCCGCCCGCTCATAAAGCCAGTGGCGCGGGCCAGAAAGGCCGATCATCAGGGTTCGGTAGCGTGGAGCTCCTTTGCCCTGCAACCGCGTGATCGGCTCTCCCGCCGAGAGCGTGACCTCCAACGCCCTTATGACGCGCCGGACGTTATTTGGGTGAATCCGACTGGCCGCGACAGGATCTAGTTGGGCCAGGAAGCGGTGCAGCGCCAAAGCACCTTCCCGCCTGGCTCTCTCCTCGAGCTCCTGACGCAAAGCGGGACTGGGGGGGACGCGCGGTACCTGCCAGTTTTCGACAACGGCATGCACGTAGAGCCCGGTGCCGCCAACGAGAAACGGCACTTTGCCTCGGCGGACCGTATCCTCAATTGCCTGGAAGGCTGCCTCCTGGTATTGAGCGAGTGTCAGCACCTCATCAGGATTGACGATGTCAATCAGGTGGTGAGGTACCCTCTGCCTTTCCAGGTGCGTGGGCTTGGCAGTGCCAATGTCCATGTGCCGATATACTTGTCTTGAATCCGCAGAAATGACTTCAAGAGGCAGGAGCTCAGCGAGTGCTAGCGCGAGCGCTGTCTTGCCAACTGCCGTGGGCCCCACTATGGCAACTAGCTTTGGTTGCCCATCAGGCGAGGAGCCGCTGTGTTCTTGCATCGAACACATAGATTCTCTCGGGTGGCACGTCTAGCCAGATCAGTTGGCCCGGCATGACCTGCCATTCGGCCGACAGTTTGGCAGTGAACGGGTGGCCGTTCAGCCTACCGTGCACCAGCTGTGCCCTCTCCGCAATGAGAGGCTCCACCACCTCGACCGCGAGTGGGAGGACGCCAGGCGCGCCTCTTGGCAAGACGTCTTGAGCGCGGATGCCGACGAGGATCTCGCTGGGAGCGTCAGTGTAGCTCCCCGGGGGCAGAGCCAGGTGCACCGCCCCGATAACAGCCTCATGCGCCGCCCTGTTGTAGTGCGCTGGCAGGATGTTCATTGGCGGCGTGTTCACGAACGTGGCGACAAAGACGTTCACTGGCCGCTCAACGAGCTCTGAATATGGCCCGACCTGCTCCAGCTTGCCTTCATTGAGCACCGCGATGCGATCCCCCAGAGCCAGCGCTTCCGTCAGGTCGTGGGTGACGTACAGGGTGGTGATGCCAAAGCGCCGCAGCAGCCGCTTGATCTCGACTCGAGTGCTCGAGCGCAGCTTGGCGTCGAGGTTTGAGAGCGGCTCATCAAGGAGGAATAGCTGCGGATCCCGGCAGATACAGCGCGCGATGGCGACACGCTGTTGCTGGCCTCCCGAGAGCTCGGGTGGGCGCCGGCTCAGCAGCTGCTCAAAGCCCAGCCCCATTATCTCGGCTGTGACGCGGACCCTCTCCGGGATCTCCTGTGCTCTCTTGCGCACCAGGAAAAAGAAGCCAAGGTTCATGCGGGATTCCATATGGGGGTACAGCGCATAGTTCTGGAAGACCATGCCTATGCCACGCTCTTTGGGCGGGATGTCGGCCATGTCCTTTCCGTTGTACAGCACGCGGCCTGTATCCGGTTGTTCCAAGCCGGCGACGACCCGCAACAGTGTTGACTTGCCGGAGCCGGAGGGCCCGATGATGCTGAGCGTCTCGCCGTCGCGTACCTCCAGGCTCACATCGGCAAGAGCTGTGATGAACTCCCCCGTGCCGGGCTGACCTTCGTGAGAACCGCTTCCTTCTCCCAGTCGGCGGGCCAGGATGTCTCCACCCCGGCGATACTTCTTGCTCACCCTCTCCAGTGTGACGGCGACCACAGTATCCACCTCAAACGATCAGGCTTCAGGCGTGAACGCAGCGCGCAAAAGGCGAATATCTGCACCTGCTGGGCGCAACTGCACTGCCACGACATCGAAGCGGCAAGGCCCGTTCCAAGGGTGTGTGGCAAGGAAAGCCTCAGCCACTGCGGCCAGGCGCGCCATCTTGGTGGCGCTGATGCTTTCCTCAGGCTTGTACGGCGTGCCAGCACGGCGCGAGCGGACCTCGACGAACACAAGAGTATCCCCTTCACGGGCGACAATGTCGATCTCGCCCAGGCTACAGTGCCAGTTGCGGGCAAGCACCTCATAGCCGTGCCGCTCCAAGAAACAGGCGGCAAGGCGCTCGCCTTTCCTACCGCATGCGGAGCTCAAATCTCGCCTCCTCCAGCGCAGAACGTCAAGCCCAGGGGGCACGTTCCGGCCAGCCGCCACCCGGCTGCGGTAGATTGTGGCGGAGACGCTGTTCCAGGAATGTGATGACAATTGCCAGCACTTCTTCTGGTGTCAGGTGATCCGTGTGCAAGTAAAGGTCGCAATGGCCAAGTGCGTGGCTGAGGCGGGCGCGCTGCCTGGCGATAAGCCATGGTTCCAGGTTGGTGCCCAGCCGCCTTGCTATCTCTGCGTCGCCTGCGTCCAGCCAGATGAGCACATCTGGCTGGTAGAAGCGTTCCCACAAGAGCTTGACCTCTGAGTGCTCCTGGTTCACCTGCTTGGCGTCGAAACCCAACATGCGCAAACCCTGCACGAGGGTGCTCTTGCCAGCCCCGCAGATGCCAATCACGGCAATGCGCATCTAAGAGGGCTCCAGGCTGGCTCAGTGCCCGACCGGAAGCGAGAGCCTCAACCGCCGCACGGCCCTTTCCTCAGGCGCTTCACAAGCTGCCAGCGCCAGCACGGTCATATCGTCGCGCGGGCGGCCGGCATCTCGCCGTACTGCTTCCTCAAGCACGCTCTCGACAAGGCAGGTAGGCTCGAGAGCCAGCGGCATAAAGAGAGCCTCAAGCCATGCCAGTGACGGCACAGAGCACGCCACCTCTGCGCCAGCCGCCCAGATTCCGTCGCTGAAGGCAAGGACCGCCAGGCCTGGCGCCAACGGGATTTCGGTGATCGACGGACGCGTGGTGCGTTGCAGCCCGATAGCGCTGCTGGGCTCAGCAATAAGCCGCAAGTTGCCTGCGCAGCTGAGCATGACCGGGCAGGCTGAGTTGCGCGTCACCACCAGAGTGCGCGATTGCAGGTCCACCGAAAGCATGATGAGATCGGCCGACACTCGTCCCCGCCGGGCAGTGTAAAGGTAATCGCTCGCAGCCCTGGCAGCAGCACCATCACGAACACCCTCGAGGACAAGCGAGGCGGCCTTGCGCACCACCATGTTGCTGATGGCCTTCGCAGCGTGACCCGAGGTTTGGCCATCCGCCATAATGAGCGTTATGCCGCCACCCGGCCTTTCAACCACCTCAACCGTATCCCCACTTTCAGGGACACCAAACTTGGCCGTCTTCGCTGCAGCTGCCTCTATGAGCAACATCTGTGCGCCCTCTGCTCGGCGCTGCCAGTGCTGTGAGTCGCCTGCCCGTACCGCGCCACCGCCGCCGCGAGAGCCTCCTCCTTGGAGCTCAATCGCCCTGCCGAGAGGGCTGCTGCGAGCTCCTCAGCGGCCTGGCGGATCCAGGGCCCTGGCGGCCGGCCGACTCGTTGCATCAGGTCGTCCCCTGAGGGCATGACTCCTGGCGGGATCGGGCTCAACCTGCACATTGCCGCCAGTGCGTCCGCCCTTCCCAGGGCGGCAGCTGCCCAAAAGGCTCCACGGCCGAACCTGGAAAGAAGCCGAAACGTTTGCTCTGGGTCAGCATCTGACAGGTGCTGCAGCTCAACAGCAGCTTTGAGGATTGCCTCAAGGAGTGCTGCCTCTTTCCTCGTCATGCGCAGCCGCGCAGCAAGTTGCCTGGCGAAACTGCGGATAGTGCCGCTTGCAAGCACAACCCCTGCTAGCACCACTACCGCAAGCTCGGCGCCCTGCTCTAGCGAGGCTCTGGGCACTACACTGGGCAGAGGTGCTCCCTCAGCCCGCCTCAAGTTCACGAGGTAAGTGCGCAGAAGAGCTTCCTGGGGCACGGCCTCCTGTGCCAGGCCGAGGCATTTCCATAGGCCCAGTTCGGTAAGGGTATGGGCTACCTGTGCCCAGTTCTTGAGGGCAAAGGCGCGCCAAAGCTCGCCGCGGATCCGTTCGCCCGGGATGCTTGCGAGGAGGGGCATGGCCGCACTCAATGCCGCCCTGGTCTGCGCTTCTATCACCAGGTTGTGTTCTGCTGCAAGGCGGATAGCGCGCAGCACTCGCAAAGGGTCAAGCTGAAAGCTCCCTTCACTTACGGCGCGCAGCAGCCCCTCGCGCAGGTCCACGCGGCCACGGAAAGGATCCAGCAGAGGGCTCTTTGCTGGTAGCGGCAGCGCCATGGCGTTTATTGTGAAGTCCCGCTGTGCAAGATCTGCAGAGATGCCCCCCTCAGCCACGGGCGCAATATCCACAGTGGTGCGCCTTCCCAACTGCAGTCGCACATGTTTGCGAGCACTGTCCAGCACGAACCACCTGAGGCGCAAGCTGGATGCAAGTAGCTGGGCGGCTCCAAGTGGATCTCCCTGCAGCACGTAGTCCCGGTCGGCAGCTGCGGGTGCCCAAACTGCGCTCCCGACAAGGTATGCCTCGCCGATGGAGGCAAGCACTTGCTCGAGCAACTCAACCTGGGGACCCATGCAAGTAGCTTGCGTCACCCCTCCCTTTCGCTTTCTGCCCGGGCGGAAAGTGCTTGCTCTGTCTCTTCTTCCTCAGCCAGTTCCTTCTCGACATCCCAGGCCGCGTAGGCTATGGCCCAGGAGACTAGCCCCCAGGAGCCACCACCGATCAGCATGCCGAGAAGGAGGGAGCGAGCAGTCACCTGTTCTGCATTGCGCAACTGCCCGATGACGGTCAGGAGAACGGCGATGCAGGCGAAAGTCAGCCCGACCTTTGTGGGCCCCGAAAGTCGCGACCAGAAGGAGCGCAGCTTTTGCATCTTTCGTGCTCCTCATGACCTCGGCATGGCCAGGATCTCGCGGATCTTGAGCCGACGGAAGTGCCT
>JAPWUW010000137.1 GCA_028275325.1 Anaerolineae bacterium
CTCTCCTGGCTGGCCTGCAGCTCTCGCAGCAGCTCGCCGCTGCGCTCGGCTGCGGCCCAGCTGTCGCGCAAGGCGAGGCCGTGCTGCCGCGCGATGAGCGCTGCTGCGGCGGCGCTGGCCAGGAACGAAGCGGCCGTCGGGAAGGGCAGGGCTGGCAAGCCCAGGGCTGCCGGCAGGAAAGCACAGGCGAGCGCGGCTGCCAGTGCACTGTACCATGGCAACACAAAGGGGCAAAGGACAAGAGCCATTGCCAGAAAAGGCAAGGCCTCCGAGTATCCGGCGGCAGCATAGGCCCCGTACGAGAAAAGAGATGGCAGAAGGATGACCACAGCCGCAGGCAAGAACGCTCGCCTGGATCGGATGCTGCTGACGGCAAGACACACGAGGCCCACCAGGAGCGCAACCCCCATGGCTAGCTCGTTCAGGCGTTCTGACGAACGCTGCGAGTACCAGCTGGCCCAGGCGACTGCTGCGAAAAGACCGCTTGTCTTGCGCAACACTGCTTCGCGCAACTCGCGCCAGTTTGGAGCCTCTGGCCTCTCCCTGCTCATATGCTGCCTCCTTTGGCCACACCGCTGCCGGCGCCATCTCACCTGCGTCCTCCCACTCTAGAGGAAAGCGGGCACGGCGGCGAGGTATGCGCCCTGGCCAGTGGCATATAAAGCTGCGCGCCTCCTGAGAGCGCCCATTGCTGAGCTCGTTCGTGTTCTTCCGCCATCTCGCTCGCCTCTGCCTCCTGTCGCTTGGCTCTCGCCCTCAGAGAAGCACTCGATCGCCTCTCCGTCAAGCGGCCCTAATTCAGCTGATGAGGTAGTACCTTTGCGTTTGGCTGGAGCCTGCAGCAAGGGCGAGTCGGGTTGACGCGCATGGCTCTACCGGAAAAGAGCGGTCCTGTGCCAGCAAGCCGCCCGCTCCAGGCAATGAGCAAGACGCAGAGGTGGCCGCCTGCCGGTGTGGCGGGGCAGCCGATGAGGGAGTGGCCCTGCAGGGGAACCCCTGCTTGCTTCGACCGCTTCCCGGCCAGGCTGCGACTCCCCGGCGCCGTGAAGCTCTTGCAGTTCCTTGAGAACGACCTTTCAGGACAGCGCAAAGAGGATGTCTTCGTGCCCTAGAGACTGGGGCGCACGTGCCAGAGCGGCGCGGATATCCTCTGAGGTCAGGCGTGGGCAGGCGTCCAGCAGGTCAGGCCCGGTGGCTCTTTCGCTGAGCTTGTGTGGACGATGAGTTCCAGCGCGATGCGCCTGCTGCGCCTCACCGGCTTGCCCAGCGTGGCCCTGGGGTTGATCTCGATCCGCCTCAGGAGGGAGGCTCAGCGCACAGGTCGCCTCCAGCCCTGGTGCCTGCGTGCCGGCCACAACGCATTCCCTGGCCGCAAAGGAGCCCAAGTCTTGCCTGGCGGCCTGGAATGAGGTCTTCAGGCCTCGTCCAGGCCGGATTGCAGTGGGCCGTCATGCTTGCTTGATGAAGTACTGCTCCACGTTGGTGTTGCCTGGGGTGAGCTGCAGCCAGTCGGAGATAGCCTCCTCCGGGACATTGCGGAAGTTGTTCTTGACCACGCCCACATGGGGCAAGACGCCAACTGTACCGATGTTTGGAATGTTGCGCGAAGACAGCTCAAAGAACTCGTCGGCTAGCTTGAACAGTTCCTCCGGTAGGGCAGCCTTGATGCGGTCATACAGTTGCCACAGCTCCTTCACGTACTCCTGCGGCTCCTCTCCAGACTTGCCGGCCGTGGTGTAATACTCATTCCATAGGTGAGCGCCGTGCCGAGTGAACCCAGGCATAAACCACTCAGGTTCAATCAGCGGCGTAAAGCAGCGGTCCATGGTCCACACACCTATATCCCACTCACCGGCGTTGCCCCGCTGTG
This sequence comes from Anaerolineae bacterium, assembly GCA_028275325.1. Taxonomy (GTDB): domain Bacteria; phylum Chloroflexota; class Anaerolineae; order DRVO01; family DRVO01; genus JAPWUW01. The sequence continues at coordinate 1,871 of JAPWUW010000137.1, forward strand.
TGTAGAGGGTCCGGCCTTCTTCTTTCTGGATCGCGCGAATGCCAATCTCCTTCCATTGGTCAGAGATCATGTACACGCAGTCTCGCCACGGGCCGAACACAGGAGCATACTCGATCACTATAGTAAGAGGTTGCCCATCGAGGCGGAGCCGGAAGCCCTCGCCATCCCGCTGGGTGAGGCCGATGCCGTCCAGTATCTGGTTCGCCTGCTCCGGATCGTGGTCGGCCCAGCGCCTGGCGTGCTCCTCCTTGAAGTAAGGGTACTGCGGTATGACAGATGCCTGCCGGGGCGTGCCGAAGCCCATGTAGGCCAGCTCGTTGATCTCGTCCCGTTTGATGCCCAAGGAAAGCGCGACGCGGAAGTCCTTGTTCTGCATGAGCGCCCGCATCGCTGCGTTCAGATGGCAGTGGTTGGGCCGCAAGAGAAAGTTGGAGCCCTCGGCCAGCGTCCACTTCATGACCCGGTAGCCGCCCTTCTCCGCGTTCTCGATGAAGATGGGGTAGTTGGTCCACAGGATGTGACGGAACTGCATGTCTATCTCGCCCGCCACCGCCTTGAGGTTGAGAAGATCCGCATTCTCCACCACGTCGAACTGCACCTTGTCTATGTAGGGCAGCTGGTTGCCTTCCGGGTCCACCTTCCAGTAGTAGGGGTTGCGCTCGCAAACGATGGGAACATCGGGAGGCACCCGCTTGGGCAGCCAGGGCCAGATGTGCGGATGCTCCGGGTTCTGCCAGCTGTGCTTGTTGCCAAACAGCTCCCACCAGTTGTCGAAGCCAGCCTCCTTGGTCTTCTCCTGCAGTTCCTCCTTGTCCACATAGTTGGGGTGAAACTGCTTTAGGTAATGGGCCGGATAGTCCGTCAGGCCGAGGGCCGAAGGCCCCGCCAGCATCTGGATGAACAGGCCATACGAGCTCCGGAACTTGAACTTGATGGTGTAGTCGTCCACCTTCTCCAGAGTGCAGGGTTGGTCCTCAGCCGGGTCGCGCAGCCACTTGGGGAGAGTGGGTGTTAGATCGGTGTTGAGCAGCACATCCTGGTACCAGAAGAGGAAGTCAGCAGCGGTGAAGGGCTCTCCATCCGACCACCTCATGCCCTCCCGCAAGAAGAAGGTGATTTCGGTGGCATCCTTGCTGATCTCGTACCCTTTCGCTACGTTGGGGATCACCCCCTTGCCGTCGGGGGTCCAGCGCACCAGGCACTCATAGCTGAGGCGGCTGTTGATGATGCCCGCATCCCCGGGCCCAACGGCGCAGCGGTGCCAGGTGCCGCCGTACTGCCCGATCTCCCCGGTGACGGGGATGACCATGGGCTCCTTGGGCAGCCGCTCCTCCACTGGCGGCAGCTTGCCCTGCTTGGCCAGCTCCGCCAGCATCGGCGCCTCGTTGTACTTGGCTGCAGGCGGCGCCGGTGTGGGGGGTGGCCTCGGGCCCCACAGTTGGCGCGGGCGTAGGGGTGGCCTCCGGTGGCTTCGTGGGAGCCTCAGTGGGGGCTACAGTCGGGGCCAGCGTGGCAGCGCGGCAAGCGGACGCCGCCGCGGCGGACATCGCTATGCCGGCATGCTTCAAGAACTCTCGTCTGCTGCTCAACCTGATCTTGCTCATCTTTGCCCCTCCTCTGAGGCGCGGAGCCGAAACGCCTGGCTGCGACAAACCCTCGACGTCGTTGCCGCACCACGGTGGCCAGCGGCAACTGCCAATCTCTGGCCTGTGCTGACCTCCTCCTTGTGCTCGGGCCATGGCCCCTAAGCCAATTGCACTGAGCCATCGCGCAGACAGATGCATCCGAAAGAGCTAACATTTCTCGCGCTCGCTGGGCGTGTAGACCACTTTTGGCAGATGATAAATCACCCATCAGCGATATCAAGGCGATAAGAAGCACTGGTAGTACTTTTCAGAGGTCTGTAAGTATGGCAGAGGAAAGTGGGGGCTGCTAGGCAATCTGAGTCCAGTCGAGGTCGGTTCTGGAGCGGCTTCAGAAGGTGCCTGACGGCCACAAGCATTACAGGAGCTTCTGCCTGCGGGCTCATTCGCCGCTCGCGGCGCCAGAGCCCACTTGGTCCGCAGGCTGAGGAACTTCAGGTCTGGGCGATAAGTTCTGCTTCGCTCAGCGTGTGCCTGAGCTCCTGCTCCCGGCCCGCTCTTTTTGCACGGGGGCTCCAGTCCTGCTATCATCGCAAACGTTACCGGCAACGTTTGCGGAGCTCTCAAGGAGTGGCGCAATTAGCCAGGCCCGGGGCTTCTAGGCGCATCACTATCCGCGACATTGCGCTCAGAGCGGGTGTTTCAGTCAGCACTGCATCGCGGGCACTGAACGGCAAGCCGGACGTCTCGCCGCAGGCTCGAGCGCGCGTGCTTGCGGCTGCTCAGGAACTCAACTACATGGCCGATGCCTACGCCCGTACCCTTGCGGGCGGCAGAAGCCGCACGCTAGGCCTCATTATTCCGAACAACGGAGATTCCTTCTTTGCCCAGCTTGCACGCGGGGTTGCTGACGCAGCTACAGCACACGGTTACAGCATCATCGTCTACAACACCAACGAATCCTCAGAGCTCGAACTGCAGGCCCATCAGCTAATGCTTGCAAGGCGGGTGGAGGGGGTCCTTGTGGCCTCGGTGGAGAGCGGCGCGCCACCGCTCGCCCGTTTGCTTGAGGCTGGCCTGAGCTGCGTGTTGCTCAACCGGCGTCTGGATGGCCTCCAGGTGGATGAGGTTCTGTCCGATTACGAGGAAGGTGCCTATCAGGCAACGGCGCACCTGTGCGCCCTAGGTCACAGGCGCATCGCTCACGTGACGCTGGAAGGAGATCGCTACAGCGTGCGCACAAGGCTGGCTGGGTACCGCCGAGCGTTGGAGGAGCAGGGAATCGGCGAGGCGCCTGAGCTTATCATTCGCTATTCCCGGTTGCCTCTTCTTTACGAGCGCATCTTGCAGGCGCTGCCAGCGCTTAGGCCGCGCCCGACGGCCATATTTGCCTACAACGACCTGTGCTGTGTGCCAATACTCAGGGCTTTGCAGGACCTGGGCTGGAAGGTGCCGGAGGACATTTCCCTCGTTGGCTACGACGATGCGGAGTTTGCGGCCTGGCTTTCGCCCCCTCTCACAACCGTGGCCCAGTCTCCCTACGATGTGGGCGTGAAGGGCACTGAGGTCCTCATCGAAAGGCTGGAGAGCCCCAGCGAGAGCCAGGGTGCAAAGAAGCTTGTGCTCAAGCCGCAGCTTGTCGTCAGGCAGTCGTCAGCGCCACCCAGTACGGCGACGACTCAGCGCGACACATAGCGGATTTGCCAGGAGCTCTTGCTGCGCCAGGCTCCTACCGGAAGGTCGCAGAGTGGGAGGCAAGAATGATTGGACCGCCTGCAGAGGAGGCCGAAAAGAGAGGACGGCCACGGTTCACGAAAGTGCAGTTGTACAATGACCCGAGTGGCCTCCTTTCTTTCTGGTACGCTGCGGACTGGCATCTTGAGGTTGAGAGCAAGCCTCTGCCGTGCGTCCGGCTTACGCCTGACCTTTCTGACCCCGACACACACATGGCCATTGCCCTGAGTGAGCTTGGCGCGCCGCTTTTGCCAGAGGAGCGGGCTGCAGTCCTGGAAGGAGTGCAAGAGGGGCTAAAGCAGCTGGAGGAGTGCGAGGTTCAGTCCCTGAGCGAAATCACGGTGGAGGGCTCTTGGGGAGTGGAATGGCGCTGCAGTTTCCGCTGCGGTGAGGGCCGATATGTGCGCCGTGGGAGGCTCTTTTTCCGCGGCCCTTATCAGTACGCTGTCGTCTACCAGGGCTCCTCGCAGGAGCGCTTCTCCTACTGGCGAGGGATGTTCGGGTGGACGATGCTCACCATCACTCCCGGGGCTTTCGACGCCAGGCGGTGGCTGGAGGCTCAGAATGCCTCCGGGAGATCCTAGGACAATCTCCTCAACGGAAAGGAGGTGAGCCGCTATCGACTGACCGGGGCGATAAAGGGGATCCAGCCGCGCAGCGGTCTCTTGCGCGAGAAAAAGGAGGTTTGCAGATGGCAAGCAAAGAGCGAGTGAACCGGAGGACGTTCCTGAAGGCTTCCGCCATGGTCGTAGCCGCAGCGGCCGCAAGTTCTTGCGCGCCCGGAGCGCCAGCGCCAACTCAGCCGCCCGCAACACAGCCGCCTGCGGAGGCGCCGACGGCCACTCCACAGGTGACTGCCACAGCTGGCCCGGCACCCGCCAAGTTTGGCGAGGCACCAATGCTTGCAGAGCTCGTGCAAGCGGGCAAACTCCCGCCCGTGGAGCAGCGCTTGCCGCCCAGCCCGCAGATCATCGAGCCCATCGAGGAGGTGGGGCAGTACGGCGGCACAGTGCGCATCGCCATCGGCAATGCCAACGCGCTCTTTGGCGATGGGCAGGCCGTCATGGGCACGGAGCTTGTGCTGCGCATCGCCAGGGATTTCAACAGCATCACCGGCGGCCTTTTCGAGAGCTGGGAGTTCAACGAGGATGCGACCGAACAGATCCTCCACATGCGCAAGGGGCTGCGCTGGTCCGATGGCGAGCCATTCACCACTGAGGATTGCCTTTTCGACTGGGAGGACTGCCGGCTGAACAAGGAACTCTTCCCAGCTGGCCCTGGCGATGTGTGGTGCGCTGGGCCCGAGAAGGTGCCCATGAAGATGACAGCCATCGACGACTACACGCTCAAGCTCGAGTTCGCCGCGCCCTACCCTCTCATCATCCTGAACCAGGCCTTCTATTCGGGCTGTCAGAGCGGCGGCATGTGGGCGCCCAAACACTACGGCAAGCAATTTCACCCCAAGTACACGCCTAAGGACGAGCTGGACAAACTGGTGAAGGATGCTGGGTTTGAGAACTGGACGCAGCTCTACGGCGACAAGATGCGTGTGGGCTCTACCATTCCGGCTGCGGTTGGCCTGCCCGGGATGACTGCCTTCATCCGCACGGCGGACGACCCGGATCACCACACCTACGAGCGCAACCCGTACTACTGGAAGGTGGATACGGCGGGGAACCAGTTGCCCTACTTTGACAAGGTCATCGTCTACATCGTGCCGGACAAGGAGCTGCTCACGGCCAAACTGCTTGCGGGCGACCTGGACT
>JAPWUW010000138.1 GCA_028275325.1 Anaerolineae bacterium
AGTGAGGTCGATATCATCCACAGGAAGGGCAGGGCGAAGGCAATGCTTCCTGCAATCAGCACCAAGTAGATGAAGCCAAGGCTGATCTTTCGGGCCAAGTTCCTGCTCTTCCAGAATGCCCAGGGAACAGCTCTGGCGAGGTTGCGTTGCCTTGCTCCCACCCACACACTAGGTTCAGCTCTCATAGTAGACCCACCTGCCGCTGAGCTTCAGCTGAGCCAGCGTGATAACAAGAACAATGACGAACAGCACCCATGCCAGTGCCGATGCATAGCCCATGTTGAAGTTTTGGAAGGCATGGCGGAAAAGGTACAGTATATAGAACAGCGTGGCATCCGCAGGGCCACCATTCGTCACCACGTATGCTGTGGTGAACATCTGAAACGAGCCGATGACTCCCATAACCATCGTGAAGAAGATGGTCGGCGACATCATGGGGATCGTCACATGCCAGAGCTTCGCCAGTGCCCCAGCGCCGTCTATCTCAGCTGCTTCATAGAGGTGCTGAGGCACAGCCTGCAACCCAGCAAGGTAGATGACCACCGTCCCTCCCACTCCCCACCAGCTCATGAGCACCAAAGCCGGGATAGCCCACTGACGGCTGAAGAACCAACCGGGGCCCTCAATGCCGATGAGCCCGAGCAAAGTGTTCACTAACCCGTTCTTTGGGTTCAACAGATAGGCCCAGAGGTAAGCAGTAGCTACCCCTGCAGTGACGGAGGGCAGGTAGAACATGGTACGGAAGAACGCCCGTGCTCGGATAGGAGCGTTCAGGAACAACGCCAATACGAAGGCGATGACAAGTCCGCTAGGGACAGCCAGTACAGAGTAGTACAATGTGACTTTTAGGCTGATCCAGAAACGCGGATCCTTAAAGAAAAGCCGCTCGTAATTGCGCAAGCCTATCCACTGCGGCATGCCTAGCAGCTCGTACTTGGTGAAACTGAGATAGAGGGAGGCAAAGAAGGGGACAACTCCAAAGAGCAGAAACCCCAGGAGCCATGGGCTGATGAAGAACCAGCCCTCTATATCCTGCAGGCGAAAACCCCGTGTCCGCCGCATGTGCACTGCTTGAGAAGGTATTGATGCACCCATTTGCTGCCACCCGATTGGCAAAGCATTGGGGGCATGCGCGAGGCATGCCCCCTGATGGCGAATCCTAGCCTGCTTGCAACACCTGATCACCGGCGATTGTGGCGGCCTTGCAAGCCTCCTCGGCAGTGCGCTCGCCAAGCCAAGCGTAGTCCATTTCCGCTTGCATGGCGTTAACCCAATCCATCCACTTGCGGTGGAAGTCGAGACCTGTCCAGTAGTTCAGCGCCTCCACAATAGTCCTCAGGTTCAACCATTCCACACCAGGGATAGGCTTGAGGAAGCCGACCTTGTCATCTTCGTTCAGCGGCTTGTACACGGACGTGAGTGGATACCCTGCTGTTTCCATGAGCGCCTGCATTGCCTCGCGCCCAGCTAGGTGCAGGATCCACTTCCATGCCTCTTCCTTATGCTTGCTCCCAGACCAGATTGTCGTGGGGTTGGTATTGCCGTTGTACCATCTCTTGCCGCCCTTGCGCGAAGGTGGCATGAGCACCACTTGTGGCTTGACTTTGCCATCCGGCGGGAGCCCTTCCGTGCGTAGCAAGTCCAGTCTCAGTTCCTGTTCGCCTGCCATAGCCACCATGCCACTGTAGAAGGGATCAATGACCCCAGCTTGCTGGATAGCTCCCTGTTCTGTTGCGTTCGGCGCGCACTTGTACGTGAACATCTGGTCATAGATCCACTGTATGGCCTCGATGCACTTAGGGTCATCAAGGGTGGTCTTGGTTTTCTCTTGGTTGATCCAGTTTCCTCCATTGCAACGCAGGTAACGAAGCCACCCGTACTCTGCGCCCGTCTGGATCCACTGGCCCCACTGCACAACCTTGTCGCCTTCGCGCTTCGTCAGCTTGACAGCCGCATCCCGCCAGTCGTCCCAAGTCCAATCATTGGTCGGGTAAGGGATACCGGCTTCGTCGAATGCATTCATGTTGAACGTGATGAGCTGGCCACCCCAGCCAGTGTAGGGCATTGTCCAGACCTTCCCCTCCGGGAAGAACTCCTCTTGCTTGATGTATAGCTCGTAGTCAAAGTTGTCGCGCTGCACGTACGGCGTCAGCTCCAGAATGGCGCCTTTCTCCCACAAGTTCACAAAATAGGCACCGGACATCCACATGACGTCCATGCCTTCGCCACCGGCGATCTGTACCTGTACGCGCTGCCAGTAATCCGCCCAGCCCGACGACTCCACCTGCACCTTGATATCTGGGTTGAGCTCCATGAAGCGCTTGGCCACACGGTCCATGACCTTTGCCCACTCCCAGTCGCCAGGGATCCACCACCCGTGGCGGATGAGCACTGGTTCCTTCGCGGCGGGCGGAGCTGTGACCTGCTTTTCTACCACCACTGTCTCCTTGACTACCTTCTCCACCTCCACTGTCTGCTGCACCACTTGTGGGGTGCCGGCGCAGGCGCCAAGAACCCCCATACCGGCAAGCACACTCCCAACCATCAGGAACTTGCGGCGGCTCACGGTTCTTGTGTACATGCTGACCTCCTGCTTTCCCGTGTGGCCTGAGTTTGGCCAGTTTCGAACTGATACGGCCACTTCAATTCTAGTCATCTTACTGACATACGTGTTGACAGCTCTGTGCCAACTTTGTGACAATGTATAAAGTGGAGCTAGTTACCTGTGGGGCCGGGCTATGACGGGCGATCAACAGGCTGTGAGTGTTGCTGACGTGCGGCAAGCTCTGAGCTGCCTCTACAACCAGATGGAGCTCGCCCATTGCCGCCTTGCCCTAAAACTTCCCGCAACTCGAGCGCTTGTCGACCCTCTCGAGCGAGCAAGGACCCTGCGCAGTATTCTCCTCGATGCCATTGAGATGCTCAGGCCCTCCGGCCGCTCAGGCCCTTCTGCTTCAGCCCAGCGCGCCGCTGAATGCCTGAGCCTACGCTACGCTTCAGGTCTTCCTGTCAGTGAAGTGGCTTATGAGCTCTCTCTAAGCCCTCGCCAGGTCTATCGGGACTTGCGTTGGGGGGAGGAGAGGCTCACGCAATTGCTGTCTTGCAGCCACGTACTCAGGGAACCTGAGCGCGAGAATCTGGACGAGGGTGATCCTTTTGAGCTTGAGCTAGCAGGAGCCAGGTGCAAGAAGGGGGCAGTCGACCTTGCTACCGTTCTGCACCAGGCTGTGGAGGCCGTTCGCCCGCTTGCGCAACGGCGGAAGGTCTTACTGGGATACTGCGACCTTCCAGGCGGAGTTATCGTCAAGGGCACTCCTGGCTTTGTGCGGGAAATAGTGATTCAAGTGCTGAGTGCGTTGGTGCAAAGCCTCGATGGTGGGCATGTGGGCATCGACCTTGTGGCAGGCTCTCTTAGTGTTGCTGTCAACTTCTCCCTCCCCGTCCGTGACGTTGATTCTCTGCGCCGAAAGGATCTGCTTCTGGGGGCACTTCGGCTAGCCGAGCGAGATTCAATCCAGCATCAACTACTCGATGCAGGGGCCAGTGCTCACCTCAGGTTGATCTTCACTTCCGCACCGCGCCGTCGTGCACTGGTTATTGAGGACAACCCTGGAGCCTTTGCCCTTTACCATCGCTACCTTGAGGGAACAGACTGGGAATTGGACGCGGTGCCCCATCCTCGACTGGCAGCAGACATGGCTGCAGCTGTGAAGCCAGACGCCATCGTTCTTGATATTATCATGCCTGAGACCGATGGGTGGGCTATCCTTCAGGCCCTAAGGTTGTGTCCTGTGACACGCACGGTGCCAGTCATCGTTTGTTCCGTAGTGAACGACCGTGAGCTGGGGCTTTCGCTAGGGGCTTCGGAGTACCTAACAAAGCCAGTTTCACGCAGCCAGTTCATTCAGGCTCTTGAGCGAGCGGCCCAATCCCGTAACGAGGCCGGAGGAGATTGAGGGATGCATGAACAAGGCTGATGATCTCTTCTTCGGTGAACCCAAGCCAAGAAGTGACGGCGAAGCTGCGGGGCACCCGGTTGTTGAGTTCGTTGTTTGGGTGCATGGCGGTCACCGCGACGATGGTGGGGCATGGTTCGACGCACCCCTCGCGAACCATCTGAGCTAATGCCCAACCATCCAGTTTGGGCAGAGCAAGATCTAAGAATAGCACATCTGGCTTGAACTCGCGCACTTTGGCAAGGGCCTCTTGCCCATCATGTGCCCAGGTAACCTCATGGCAGCCACCATAAGCCTCTAACATGCGGCGGACCAGCCGCACGAACGATTGATCGTCGTCAACGATGAGAACTCTGCGCTGCTCAGAGCTCTTACCCAAAGTCTTGATCAGGTTTTCGTAACTAACTGGCTTCACGAGCCAGGAGTCGAAGAGCTCAGTCTGCTTGCCCTTGAGCCAGCCACTTGGCAGCGTGCACTGGATGACTGGCAGCGGCTCGTTCAACAGCAGAGGGGTACGGGTTTCAGTGGCCTCTATTGGGTCAGGCGGCACATTGACAATCACGGCCTGAGGGTGCAGCTCATGCACAGCCTTGCGTGCCTGCTCAAGGTCGGCGGCCAGCAAAATGTGGCAGCCATCCAGACGGCGCTCGAGGAAGGCCTTTGCGTTCTCATCACCCACAACCACGACTACCGCTTCCTTTTCCTCCTTGGGGGCGCCAGGGCTAGAAGGGGGTGGTGGCAGGGGGATTACTTGCTTGTGAAAAAGTGGCACAGTGAAGTAAAATGTGCTGCCTTTTCCCAGCTGGCTTTCAGCCCAGATGCGGCCTCCATGCATTTGCACAAAGCGCTTAGCGATGGCGAGCCCTAACCCTTTGCCTGCTGTGCTCTCCTTGTCGCTCCCTGTCAGCGGAGCCTGTGCGAACTCATCGAATATGGACTCCAAATGCTCTGGCGCGATGCCAGGGCCAGTGTCGGACACAGAGAACACAACCTCTTCTCGTTGGATGCAGGCTCTAAGGCGTATCTCGCCTTCGTGGACGAAGCGGCATGCATTGGCAACAAGGTTCAGGAGGACCTGCCGGATTCGTGTGCGATCCACATGCAGAGGCGGAAGGCCCTCCTCCACCTCGACGGCCAGCCGCACGTGTCTGCCCTCGAGCAAGAACCTAGAAGCGAGCTCAGCCACCTCTTTAATCAATGTGCATATATCTGTTGGTTCCCGACGCATAGGCATTTTGAGTGCCTGCACACGGGCAAGATCCAAGATGTCGTCGATGAGGCTAGAGAGGTACTTTGCGCTGCGCCAGATTTCATTGAGGTCGCGCCGGAGGGCTGGGGTCCAGTTCACGCTGCCGTAGACCTCCGGGTAGCGCTGTATAACTTCTAGGAACCCAAGGATGATGTTGAGAGGGGTTCGCAGTTCATGGCTCACTGTCGTTGCGAACTGCTCTTTGAGGAGCCTCGCCTGTTGGGCTTCCTGCTGCGCAAGCGCAAGTTCCCTCAAGCTCCGGCGAAGCAGCCTATTGGATACCTTCAACGAGGCATTCAGCCGATTCACCTCGCTCTGGCGTTCCTTCAGCTGCTCTGCTAGCTCCACCGCTCTGCCAGTATGCTGCCAAGCAACTTTCAGGCAATTGCGCAGCTCTTGCAGGCAGATGACTAGTACCGCGATCGTGACTCCCAAGCTCAAGACAGCGGCAAACTCAGTTCCCGCTTGTACTGCGCCCGTGATGTGGAGAAAGATACAACTGGCCAACCCTGCAAGTAAGCCAAACCACGGCGCCACGAGGAGAGCACCGCTGAGCACTGGAATTGGGAGGAAGAATAGAATCTCTTCATACTGTACCTCACTCACGAGATGCAGGATGCTCGCCAGCGTCATTACCGTTGGCAATGCCGCTGCCAGCTCGTGGGGGAACTTCCTGAGCCGCACTGAGAATACCCAGGCAACAGCACACACGGCTGCGGCGGCAAGCGACTCTGGCTCCCTGGGAGTGCTGTTTAAGTCGTGAAACCAAACCACCCAGAAGGCAGCGGCAAAAGTAATAGCCACCTTCCAGTGCATACTCCGCTGGACGGATGTCCAATTCAGCTGCCAACTCTTGCTACTGTGCCCAGATAGCTCCACCCGAACCTCCAGCCCCCGGTTCCTGCCCGGCTGGCCTTTCGCATATAGGATCGGCTCGGGGCAACGCGGCGGCAAGTTCGCTACAGGGTCTCCCGGTTTGCTTATCTCGGCGCCTGCCCGAGCTGAAGGTGCCTTGGAGCTGGTGTCATGCAAGCAGCCAGTGCGGCTTGCAGCCTGCTTGACGTGCTGGGGTCAGTTCCCGACCCCAGGGGCAGGCAGGGACGTCGCTGTCCCGTCGGGTCACTGCTTGCGGTTCTCATTCTGGCTGCCATGAACGGGGACTCTTCCCTGCGGGACATGTGGCTGCTCTCCAAGGCCCACACGGAGCTCTTGACCGCTCGCCTTAGCTTTAACCGCCAGTGCATCCCCGCCCTTGAGACTTTCAAGGCCTGGCCTGCAGCCTGCGATGCGGAGCGCATAAGCCTTGTTGCAGCCCCACCCGGCACCTGAGTGTGCAGCAGGCGCTGGAGTGCCTGCGCGGACACCGGGAGATTGAGAGCCGGCTCCGCTGTGCGCGCGATGTGAGTTTCCCCATGGACCGGCTGCCAGGCCGGGTGGTTACGCCTGGGCTCGAGCGCGAGGGGCAACATGGCGCTCAACGTCATCAGGGTCCTTGGCTACCGACTTGCGGTGGACGCCTTCCGGGCCCTGAGCGCCAGGGCTGACCGAGGCCTGAGCCTGCTCACCGGCTGATACCCACGAAAACCGGAAAGCCCTGTGGGGGGCCGGGGGTGAGTGGACGGAAAGACGCTACCTGGTATATAGTTGGGATATGCTTTGGATAGATAATGGATATAAGGAGAGGGCTGTGAGCATCAAGGTGATGGTATCGTTCCCCGATGACTTCCTGAAGGAA
>JAPWUW010000139.1 GCA_028275325.1 Anaerolineae bacterium
AGCCACGTGCGGGCGCTCGCGCACCCGCCACGCTCCCCCCTCAACAAGCGGCGGCAAAAGGGCGCGCTCCTCAGGGCCAAGCAGCGCGCCTCCAGCAAGCCAGGTGCCTTCCAGCGAAACGGGGCGGCCGGCCGCTAAATCCTGCAGCACCCCCCAGGAAACGTAGCGCAGCCCCTTCAGGCGCTTGCCGGCCACGACCTCACCTTCCTCCAGGCTCAGGCGCAGCTGCGGCCGCGGGAAAAAGGCGACCTCCCCAGCAAAAGGGAAGGCAGAGGATATGAGCCAGGGCGGCTCCCCCTGCAGGAAGGGCTCGAGGAAGGCCTCGACCTCTTTTCCCCCACCTGTCTCAGCCACAACCTCCACCAGGGCGGAAAAGAGGGTATCCGCTGGGCAGGCCTCGCTCACGTGCTCCCTCCCCAGGCCCACCCTGCCAAGGTGCACCGGCGCCCGGAAGAAGAGCCTGTAGCCAGTGAGCGAGCGCATCTCAGCCCCCCTGGAAGATCTTGCGGGCGCCAGAGATTATCGTCTCCCGCAGCCCAAGTAGCTTCTGCAGCGTCTGCGCCTCAGCAAGGCTCACCTCCTTCTCGTAGTCCTCGCAGCTCCTCGCCACGACGTGCCAGTGCAGGAACTTCACTTGCCCGCTGCCGCGCGAGCCAAGCCCTCCGAGATAGTCATCCTCAAGGAGGGCCAGCGATTCCAGCACAAGAGCCAGCCTCTCGTCATCTCCTGGCGCGTAAAGGTTGTAGACCATCTCCACCGGCGCAAAGACAGCACCAGCCGGCACTCTCTCCACCTGCCGCGGCGTGGCTGCCGAAGTCACCCTGTCTATGGCCGCCTCCCATTTCACCTCCGTGTAGGGCAGGTCAGTGCGCACCTGCTCGAGCCTGCGCGCCGCTTCCTCGGTGAGGAAGGCATCGCGCACAAGAAGCCGCGTTGGCAGCACGAACTCCTTCTCTCCCGTGGTGCCGAAGACGTTGCAGACCGGGCAGGAGGCGTACTCTTGCTCCGCCTCGCAGAGGTGGATGCGCACGTTGGAGCCAATCCTGCGGTTCTGCAGCAGCCCCAGCGAGCGCTCGGCAAGGGAGCGCATCTTGCCCTTCAGAGAGGAGCCAGGCACATACGGCCTGCCAGTGATGGGGTCGCGGATGACGGGGTTGTCCACCCCGCCTATCTCCAGGCCGCCTGCGGCGCCACCTATGTGCAGGCCAGTGCACGCGTGAAGCTCACAGACGAGAAAGATCCTCCCGTAGAGCTTGATCCCATCTCTAAGAGCCATAGACCCCCCTTAATCACCCCCGTAAGCGCGGTGATAGGCCAGGATGGCCTCAAAGAAATCGACAAAATGGCGGAACCTCTCTCGATCTTCACCCACGCGCTCAATGGCATCGCTCAGCACGTCCTTGAGAAGGTCCATCCCCTGACCACCGGTCTGCTTCTTATGTCGAGCCGCCTGATAGGCGAGCTTCGGCTTCAGGAGCAGGAGCTCACGCTGCGCCCAAAGCTGCTTGTCCGGCGGCATGCCTTCGTCCCAGTTCATCTCTATGCGGCGCACAGTCCCGAAGATGCCGCGGATCTGGCTTGTCGGAAACTTCACTTTAGCAAGGTATTTGCCGATCGCCTCTGCCTGGCCGACAAGCCTCTGCGCATCGCCCCGCTCGATGATGGCCACATAGTCCTCACGGGAAAGCTTCGGCCTGTCTTCCTCTTTTGCCTGTGCACGGGGTTCCCTCATTTCCCTACCTCCTACTATTTGCTTTCCTGCCTGCGCGTTAAGAGCTCCACCCAGCGGGCGGCAAGCAAGAGCCGCAAGCGCTCGCGGCTGTCCTGGCCGCCCATAAGGTCCCGAAAACTGAGAATAGCCTCCGCTTCTTCCCTGTGCTGGCCTGCGGCGCGGGTGAGGAAATAGGCAGCAAGCCACACCCACGGGCCCACCTGCTCCTGGCCGAGCCGGTTGCGTCCGCTGCCGGCCATAAGGCACAGCCGCTGCAAGAGTTGCAGCAGCCCCCGGCCTGCCGTGGAGCTCAGCCGCTCCAGCTCGTCCCGCAGTTGCCACACCCTGGCGCATTCCTCCCAGCCCACCGTTAGCCCAAGGAAGTTGAGCGCGTCCTTCTCCCGCCCATTCGGGCGGCAAAAGTCCTTCGCTCCCCCATCCCCGGAGAGCGCCTCGCCCGCCTGTTCCGCCATGCCCAGGAGCGGGTACTTCCCGTCATGCAGGGTGAGCCCGGCCGAAAGGGTCACGGCTGGGTTGCGGCAGGCAAAGCGCGCGAAGTCCTCCCTTATCCGGCGCGCAAGCTCAGGCAGCACATGCCATGTCCCAACTGCGAAGACGTCATCGCCGCCTGAGTACACGGTGTAAATGAGCTCAGAACCTTGTTGCGCATTGAGCTCGTGGCAGATCTCCCCCACCCAGCCTTCGAAGAACCTTTGCAGCCAGGCGCTGAGGCTTGCCACGCGCGAGAAGGTGGCAGCTGCCTCCTCCCCGGTTCCAAAACCCGTGCTGAAAAGCGAGCCCAGGCTATCCACGTCCATCCGCAGCGCCCCGAGCCGCTGCGCACCCCTGCTCTCTTTCTCCAGCGCGGAGAAGTCCTTTATGGTTCCCTCTTCCGCGGTCCGCGGCACCACGTTGACGACCGGCCGATCCCCCCATACCACAGGGCAACCCGCCTCGAAGTGTGGATCGGCAGCGCCCCTGCGCGGCCTCATGTTCAGCATTTCGGCTCGCTCCGGGCGCTCGCGCAGCCCAAGGACAACCCGCTCGCCCTCAAGGAGAGCTAAGTCCATCCCCAGGGCATGAAGGGCACTGCGGAAACCACCCTTGCGCGGTGGCTGCGGGTGCACGTCTGCAAGCACGAGGTGGGTGGCATCCACGAGCGCCCGACCAAGCTCCTCCAGGGAACGGCAGAGCTCGCAACGGCGAAGCTCGGGGTCCTCAGGGTCAGGGGCTATTGGCTCCTCTTCCTCCGCATGGCAGACGCTGCACTCGAGCTCCGTGCCGCCTCCCTCGCCGTACGGCAAGAACACCGAGCGATACATCTCTTCGGCGCCGAGCTCCGCGTAGCGCTGGCGCTTGCGGCGTGCCACCTCCTCCCCGGCACGCCGCCAGGCCTGCGAGAAGCGCGAAGCCTGGAAATCCCCAGCGGAAAGCAGCACGTGCCCCAGCGCAAGGTAAAGCGCCGGCCCATGCTGCTTCAGCATGACCCTTGTCACCTGCGCGGCAATGTCCTCGAGCTGCGTCGCGGCACCAGCGGGAACAAGCAGGTAAAAGTGGCCCCCGCCAGCGTATACGAGGTTGACGAGCGGCAGGCCAAGCTGCCTCAGGACAAAGCGAGCCGCTGCCTCGGTGAGGGCCTGCAGGTAAAAGGAGCGGCCGCGCAGCGAGCGGGCGGCACCTGCGGAGGTGAGCGTGTAAAGGAAGCTCTGCACGCCGGAGATGTCACCGGCCACAAGCAGGCACAGCGGCTCCCCCCCGACACTCTCATCTTGAGCCAGCAGTCGCTCGACCAGTTCGTCAGGCAGGTCCATGAGGCAGGCGGCAAGAGCGGCCGTCGCCCGAGAATGGTCGTAGAGGGAGATATCTGGGCGGGAGCGGTAATATGCCGCCGGCACAGCGCAGGCGTAGCGCTGCAGGAGAAGTAGAAAGCCCCTGAGGTAGGCCTCAAGGTCACGGTGTTTTAGGGCCATCTCGTGCAGCACCTGCAGGCCACTGCACACCCCTTTGTAGAGAGCGCGGTAGGCCTCCTCTTCCTCCGCCTCTGAAGAGCTGGCTGGCTCGGGGAAAAGGCACTCCGGCTCCAGGGAAAGCGATGAAAGGGGCATGTAAAGGTCCTCACCGCTGTGGCCTGCCAGACGGCTGAAAGGCGAAAGCAGCCGTCTTGGCGCCACTTCCGTCTGAGCTTCCCTCTCCTGCGCCGAGAGCCGATCGGCAAGCGCCACCGCGCGCGAGAGCCCATCCCTCGGGGCATGGTGGTACAGCACCGCACCGAGGACGCCGGATCGCCAGGGCTCAGGCACGTACCGGGCCACCACGTCTGCCGAAAGCCGCGCATGGGCACCGTGCAGGCCGATTTCCGCCCGGCTGTAACCGCCGAAAAGGTCAGATGGGCTTTCCCCCGCTCGCTGCGCAAGCTTGCCCAGGTCGTGGCTCATGCCTGCCAAAGCCGCAATCTGCCTTCCCTCAACGCTCGCCATCGACATCCTCCCCAAGCGAAACCCTCGCGCCAGGCCGCAGCCGCCGCACCTGCCCCATCCCAACTGCCGTCTGGTACCCCACACCGAGGTAGAACGCGGCATCAGCAAGCAGCTGCACCTGCGCCTGAAAGAGGGGATCCCTCTCCAGGAAGTGAAAGACGCAAAAACCCTTGAACCCCACGATTCTTGAGCCCTCCTTGAGCGAAATCGCCTCAGTCTGGAGCCGGTGGCGCGCAATGCCAACTGACTGCCGGCAATATTCCACCACGTCCGGCCTCACGGCCACAGGGGCAAAGGCATTCCAGCGCTGCAAGAGGCTGCCGAAGACAACCTCCGGCAAAGGGAGCGGCAAGAACATCCCATGAGAGCGAAACGTTGTGGGCGAGGCAAAATGGAGCGCCACTTTCTCCCCCACAGGGCGCTCCTGCTGCAGCCAGGGACGCACAAGGGCCCACCAGCTCGCCTCCCCAGCCCACGGGTGCTCGCCCGCACTCCTGAGGACCGCCTCCACGGCAAACGAAGCGCCGCCAACCTCGACCCTGCCGGGAGGCTCAAGCGCGCAAGGAAGAAGCCTCTCGTCCAGCAGCGTGAAGCGGACAAACGCCACCGGCCAAGACCGATCCTCCTCCTTGGTCCGGGACCAGATGAGCGCAGAACACGTAAAAGGGCGCGGGATGTCCGGGTCGTGGAGGCTGCGGGCAAGCTCGGAATCGCGCTCAGCGACGCAGCGCAGGAAAAGCGCATGCACCGCCCGCCCAGACCACCCACAGGGCTCATGGCCAGATTCCAGCCGCAACCGCCAGAGGACGCTAGCGGGCACGCAACAGCTCACCCCTCACAAGTTCCACGATGGCCTCCAGACCATCGCCCTTGGCCACATCAATCCGCAGTATCTGCAGTATCGATGCCATTTCCTTGACGAGTTCTTCCCGGAGATCGTCCTCCGAGACACCCGCAAACCCATGCGCGATGATGGAGCGGTTGCGAAGCTGCGCCAGGGGCTGCCACTTGTCGGCCAGCCGCAGCACCTGCAGGTACTGCTCGCGCCTTTTCTCCGGCAGGTAGGGCCTCCCATCTGGCCGCGCTGCTCCTGACTTCAGGGCGTACTCCAGCACTGCCCGCAGGACGGGCCGGCTGGGGCTGGAGGGGTCAAGCGCCTCATCGCCAATGCGCACCTGGCAGAGATACCTCCGCAAGCCGTCGTCTGCGAGGATCCCTGCGCGCCAACGGCCCAGCTCCTCGGCTGAACCCCCGGTGGGAAGGCCAAGGATATCCTCCACCATGAAGCGAAGCAGCGCCTCCTCAAAGCGAAAGAGCCTGCCCAGGAAATCCACGTATCGGCCCTGCTCCCAGGCAATCCTCGCGTTGAGGAAAAGCTCTTGCAAGAGCGCGCGCAAATCGCCCCCAAGGAGCCCCTCCAGCTCCTTGCGTGCGGCGATGGCGTACTCGCGCACAGAGCCATACCCCTGGCGCTCAACGGTATCAAGGCAACGCAGAGCGCCATCAAAGTCGAAGTTGAGCCTCCTTGCCGCGTACTCGACCAGCGCTTCAGCGGCCCGCCCAGAGCTGCCCAAATTCAACCCCTGCAGCGAGCGAAGAGCCCCCGAAAAATCCAGCCGCCCAAGCTGCTCCAGCGCCAGCCCCTCAAGCACATTCTGCCTCACCTTCTCGCCAATCCCGAGCATCACCGGCTCTTTCTCGGGCAGCTTGTAAATGGCCTGGCAGCGCTCCCCAAAGTGGCGCAGCGCTTGCAACAACATGGCAGCGTTGCATGCCGGTATCCCGCCGCTCAGGACACAGAACACCTGCCCATCCCAGTGCCTGTAATGCCCAACAAGATCGCCGTAAGCCTCATAGGCATCATCGAGCAGCGAGGGGTTGCAATCTGGGGGGATGCGCTGCACCTCTACCTCGACCCCAAACCCCAGCCACTCGGGCAGCAGCTTCTGCAGGAGCTCAGCAAAGCGAATGGTGTCGTTTCCCCAGTACTTCTCTCCCACCTCCCTCCTCTGATCCGTGGCAAAAAGCACCACGTGCATGGGGTATTCCAGCCTCAGGCGGTGGCGAAGGTGCTGCAGCACAGGCACGATGATGGGGGCAGTGGCCCTCTGCTTTGCCCACTCCAGATCTGCAAGCAGGGCCTCGCCGATGCTGCGAGCGCCAGACACACCTTCTGGCAACCTTTCCACGGAAACGTCTCGCACTCCCACGTTGCAAAGAACAAGAGGCCCTCTCATCCCCTTCCTCCTCAAGAGGATGCAGTTTGGGCAGAGTCTACGGCAGGCTCCGCGCCCCGCCAAACCTGTTTCCGGGCCCACACCTGCCTCAGCTTGGCCCTGCACTAGCGCGAGCTGGCCGCTCAGAAGGGCAACATCTGCCCTGCCCCCTACAGCCTCACGCCCTGAGCGCTTGCCGGGAGTGAGGTACGAACTTCAGCTCAGGCCAGGCAAGCCTGATAGGTGTGGAGACGAGAACCTGGCCGGCTGACGGGGAAACTCTCCAGGCGGCGAAAGTCTCGCTTGCGCTAGCCGCCCTTCAGCAGGAGCGGCAGATAGACCGTGTTCGACAGGGCCAGCGTTGGCGGCAGCCCGGGATCCACAGAAGCCTCAGGCGGCAAGCCCAGCAAGCCAAAGTAGTCCAAGAGGAATTCATCCCACCTGCTTTCAGCGCTGAACCGGAAAAGCTCGTGGCCAATGCAGCTTG
>JAPWUW010000140.1 GCA_028275325.1 Anaerolineae bacterium
TGGCAATGCTGTGCTGGCTGGTGTTGCTTGTACAGCCACCGCTGCCAAGGTGGGCGGCCTGGCCGGTGGCAGTTGCCGTGGCGGCGGCGTTCGCAGTTTCTCCAACGTTCTGGTCGCAGGCGGTCGTAGCTGAGGTGTACAGCCTGCACGCGCTGCTTCTGGCCTGCCTTTTCCTCGTTGTGGTCGCCTTTGCCGACAGGCCGCAGTTCTGGTGGGCTATTGGCCTGGTGAGCGGGCTGAGCCTCGCCCACCATCGCAGCTCGATTTTCTACATTGGCGCGTGCGCGCTTGCACTCTGGCGCCAGTGGCGGCCCGAAGTTGGGAAGCGCGCCATTGTGCGCGCCGCAGTGGCTGGAGCCTTGCCCCTATTGCTCTATGCTTATTTGCCTATTCGGGCGCCGCACACACCGTACTTGCGTCTAGCTCTATCCCCGCACGAAGAGCTCGTGCTGGTTGGGGAGCGCCTGGCGGACTATGCTCGCCTTGCGCTCGGGCAGTGGTTCAGCAATGAGCTTCAACTGGCAGGGGCCCAAGGCAGAGCCAGGCAAGCCCTCTCCCTCGCCGTGGCGGAGCTACCACCGGTGGTGTGGGCGTTGGGGTTGGCTGGCATTCCCTTCCTCTGGCGTCGCCAGCGTCCGCTTGCGGTGACCATGCTGGGAGGGCTTGCTGCCAACGTCGCGTTCAACCTTGTTTACGCCATTGGCGACATATCGGTCTACTATATCCCGCTCTACTTAGCGTGTTGCTTGCTCGCGGGCGTGGTGGTTGGCGAGCTAGCCTGCGTGCCCCGACGACCTTGGCTTGCGGCGGCGCTTGCGTTAGCCCTTGCGTGGTCGACGCTTGCTTCTTTCGGCACAAGCCTCAAGCGGGTGGAGGCGGCCATCCCTCGCGTGCCCGAGGGCCGCTGGCACCTGCTCTTGGAGCGTGCGCCGCAGGGTGCGGTGCTCATCTCAAATGACCGTAATGAGATCATGCCCATGTGGTACTATCAGTACGTGGAGGGCCGGCGCCCTGACCTTGTCGGACTGTTTCCGCTGATCGTTCCTGGGGAGGATTTTGACGACGTGGGCGCGCTTCTGGATCGCGCGCTCGCCAGCGGGCGGCCTGTGTGCCTGATAAAGCCAATGCCCGGGATCGAGGTTGGGTTCGAGCTCAAGCCCGGAGAGCCCCCCATCCTGGTCCTCGGCAGGTGGCGGGTGACTCCGGAGCGAGCTGTGGGTGATAGCTTGGCCGGGCAGGTATGCCTGCTTGGCTACGACGTTTCGGCCGAGAGGCTTCGCCCCAACGACGAGTTGCGCGTCGTGCTCTACTGGGTGCCTCTTGTGCCGCTGCGGGCAGCCTACAGCAGCTACGTGCACCTTGTAGATGAGGGCCTGGGCACGGGCGTAGTGGGGAGCGATCACAGGCCGGGAGGAGATTTCTACCCTACCACTCTTTGGCCAGTGGGCGATGTCGCGCGCGACGAGCACAGGTTGCGCCTCCCCGCTGAAATAGCCCCAGGGCGCTACCGGCTTGTCGCCGGCATGTACAGCTACCCGGCGCTCCAGCCGCTTGGGGCGATGCTGAGCCTTGGGCAGGTGGAGGTGGCCGCACGCTGAGGCCAGTGGGCTTTTACCTGGCCCAGCATTCCCGGGCCTGCTTATAATGGTCTTCGTATGAGGTGCGAGAGGGAACGAATCCGCAATTTCTGCATCATAGCGCACGTCGATCACGGCAAGTCCACCCTGGCAGATCGGCTCCTGGAGCGGACGGGCACGATATCCCCGAGGGAGATGACCGAGCAGGTGCTGGACTCGATGCCGCTCGAGCGCGAGAAAGGGGTGACCATCAAGGCCTCTGCCGTGCGCATGCTTTACACCGCTCCAGACGGCAAAGAGTACGTTCTCAACCTGGTGGACACGCCCGGACATGTGGATTTCTCGTACGAGGTCTCGCGCGCTCTGGTGGCCTGCGAGGGGGCGATTCTTGTCGTGGACGCCTCACAGGGCGTGGAAGCCCAGACCATAGCAAACCTTTACAAGGCGCTTGACCACCACCTGGTGATTGTGCCTGTCGTCAACAAGATAGATCTGCCCAATGCTAGGCCACAGGAAGTAGCTGCGGAGCTCGTGGACCTTTTCGGCTTCTCTCCTGACGAGATCATCTTCGCTTCAGCCCGAGATGGGCGCGGCGTGGACGAGATTCTGGATGCGATTATCAAGCGCATCCCGCCGCCGCGCGCTCCCGTTGAGCCTACGCTGCGTGCCCTGGTTTTCGACTCCCATTACGATAGTTTCAGGGGCGTTGTGGCATATGTGCGCGTCTTCGATGGTGTGCTCTCGCGCTCTGAGGAACTTCTGGCCATGTGCAGCATGGCCAGCTTTGAGCCAATGGAGGTCGGAACTTTCACGCCCGCAATGAGCCCTGTGAGCGAACTGTGTGCTGGGCAGATTGGCTACGTGGCGACCGGGCTCAAGAGCGTGAGAGAATGCTCGGTAGGGGATACGATCACCTCAGCCAGGCGGCCGGCGAGGGAGCCGCTGCCCGGGTACCAGCCGGCCAAGCCGATGGTCTTTGCCGGGATATACCCTGTGCGGCCGGAGGACTATCCTTTACTGCGGGATAGCCTTGAGAAACTAAGGCTCAATGACGCTGCCATCGTCTGCGAGCCCGAGAGCTCACAGGCGCTGGGTTTTGGCTTCCGCTGCGGCTTCCTGGGGCTTTTCCACATGGAGATAGTGCAGGAGCGGCTGGAGCGCGAATATGGCGTTGAGATCATAACCACAGCCCCGAATGTCGAGCTTGAGGTTCTCACCAGACGGGGTGAGCTTGTACGCACCAATAGCCCCGCCGAGCTCCCTCCTGAAGGGGAGATCGAGGAGATACGCGAGCCCTGGGCACTGGTCACGATTGTGACCCCTGCCGAACACGTGGGCTCTGTGATGGAGCTACTGGCGAGCCGCCGGGGCGTCTCCAAGAACATGGAGTACCTCGACCCGCAGCGGGTCATGCTGACATACGAGATGCCGCTTTCAGAGGTGATTATCGACCTGCATGATGCTCTGAAGTCGCGCACGCGTGGGTACGGAAGCATGGATTACAGCCTGTTGGGTTACCAGCCGGCAGATCTTGTCCGGCTGGATATCCTCGTGCACGAGGAAAGGGTGGATGCTCTCTCGATGGTGGTGCATCGAGACGATGCTTACCGGCGCGGCGCGGCTGTGGTCGAGAAGCTCAAGGAACTGATCCCGCGGCAGCTTTTTCCCGTCGCAGTGCAGGCGGCAATCGGCAAGCGGGTCATCGCTCGCGCCACCGTAAAGGCTCTGCGCAAGAACGTCACTGCCAAGTGCTACGGCGGCGACATAACGAGAAAGCGGAAGCTTCTGGAGCGGCAGAAAGAGGGCAAGAAACGCCTCAAGCAAATCGGGCATGTCTCGGTGCCGCAGGAGGCTTTCTTGGCCATCCTGCGGACCGAGGAGTAGCGTGCTCGTAAGCCGGGCTTTAGTGCTTGCCAGCGGAGAGGCGCTGCCGGCGGTATTCCTGCGCAAAAGCAGCGCCATCGTATCCCGGGTCATCAAGGCGAAGGTCTCCGAGGTAGGTGCGCGTTCCGCAATGGCGCCAGGAATCCCGGGCAGCCAGAGCGGCTAACTCTGGCTCGATGAGCGCCGCAAATGGCACTGGCGTGGGGGCTTCGCCCGCAAAGTACGGCAGAAGGGTGCTCAATAGCGCGCGGTAAAGGGCGCCCGGCTGAGGAACCACGTGGTAGACGTTTGCTTCGGTGACCACAGTGGCATAGAAGGGCAACCAGCGGCCGCCGGAAGGTGCGCCTATATTCAGGATCGCACGGCGCCCATCTGCCCATACGAGCTCAACTTGCTTCTGGTAGTGCTCTCCGAGGAAGCGAACAGAACTCAGCCCGGGCCCCATGAGCGCGCACGCTAAGGCATACGCGTGGATGCCGTAGTTGAACTCGTCCACGCCGCAGCCAGCGAAAGCGAAGATTGGCGTCTCCCCCTTTTCGCGAAGCTCAGCGAGTAGGCTCTGGGCCTCGGTGGCAAAGCGCAGCGAAGAGCCGCCCGAGAGCAACGCGCCTGACTCTGCCAATGTCCGAAGCTCCTGCAGGTCCCTGAGGTTGCCAGCGATGGGTTTGTCGATCAGCACTGCCTTGCCAGCCTCGAGGAAGGGCTTTGCGCGGGGTAGGTGAAGATCCCAGTTGGCGCTGTGAATGATCGCCAGGTCAACGAGTGGAACCATCTCCTCAAGCACCCGGCATGTCGTCGGAACGCCGTGCTGGCGGGCAAACTCCTGCGCGTACCCTTCAGGCCAGACAGTACCGCCATCGTACACGGCCACAACCTCATGGCCGAGCTCGCGCTCGATTGGAATCCAGTTTGCAGGATGAGACGTGTCCAGGTCGACGTGCCCGATGCGAAGGCTTTTCATATCAGTCTACCTCAGTTCGCCCCTTGCGGAATGTCTGAATCTGTGTCGTAGCCGGCGCGCAGCTCGATCGTCACCAAGGGCTGGCCTGGCTCAACGATCTGCCCCTGCTGAACATATACCTTGCGCACGACCCCAGCAATTGGCGCCGTGATGGGGTTCTCCATTTTCATTGATTCCAGGGTCAGCAGCCGCTCTCCAGCGCCCACTTCCTGACCCGCGACAACGGAGACGGAAGTGACCATCCCCGGCATGGGAGCCCGCACTGTCCCATCGCTTGACTGCAGAGAGGCGAGAGCCTTGGCAGGCCTAGCGCCGGCTGCTCGCACGGAGACGAAGTATAGCTCTCCTTCCAGCAGGACGCGATACTGCCCCCTGCCAGTGAGCTCGACTGTTGCCGCGCACGAGCGCCCATCGACGAGCACAGAATAAAGCGGCAGGAGCCCAACCTGGCGGAAATCCAGCTGGTACTCCACACCGTCGACAGCGACGCGGCCTTGCTCTATCGTCACCTCGTGCGTTGCGCCCTCAACTGTAACGATGTACTTCATCGCTCTTGCAGGGCCTCCAACCGCGCTGTTTGTAGCCAGACAGAGCGCGTGCCGACCGGCTTGGCCACCCCTCTTTGATCCTCGGAGCGCTGCCTGTGCTCCACGTAGGCTGCAATCAGCGCGGCGATGCGTTTCTTAGCCTCCCGTTCTTCAGTGCTGAGCGAGAAACGTTCCTCAAGGTACTTTGTGTCGAACTGCCCCCCGATAAAGCTCGGGCTGTTGAGCAGTTGCAGGCAGAAGGGGATGTTTGTCTTGATGCCGGCAATATGGTACTCGGAGAGGGCGCGCACCATGCGCATGATGGCTTCGCCACGCGTCTCTCCCCAGGCAATGACCTTGGCTATCAGGCTATCGTAATAGGGTGTCACCTCAAAACCAGCAAAAATGCCCGATTCGACCCTGATGCCCGGCCCGGAGGGCTCGTGAATGCCGCTGATTACCCCTGTGCTTGGCGCAAAATCCGCATACGGATCTTCAGCCAGAATCCGGCACTCTATCGCACAGCCGCGGGGCTGAATGTCTTCCTGCTGGTAGCGCAGCCTGCGTCCCGCGGCGATACGCAGCTGTTCCTTCACGATATCCACACCTGTCACCATCTCGCTCACGGCGTGCTCCACCTGGAGCCTTGGGTTGACTTCAAGGAAGTAAAAGTTCCCATTTTCATCAAGCAGGAACTCCACAGTGCCGGCGCTCACGTAGCCTGCCGCCTTGCCGGCCTGCACTGCGGCCTCCGCCATTGCGGCCCTCAGCTCGCTCGACAGAGCCCGCGACGGGGTTTCCTCTACCAGCTTCTGGTGACGTCGCTGAATGGAGCACTCCCTGTCGCCAAGGTGAATGACGTTGCCATAATGGTCCCCAAGGATCTGAAACTCAATGTGGCGTGCTCTCTCCACGACCCTCTCGAGATAAACGGTATCGTCGCCAAAAGCCGCTGCAGCTTCTCTTTTTGCCAGCTCCAGAGCTGAGTCCAACTCCTGCCGGCTGCGCACAAAGCGCATGCCCTTGCCGCCACCACCGGCTGCCGCCTTGATGAAGAGCGGGTAACCGAGCCTCTCGGCGGCTTGGGCAAGATCTTGCCCGGGATCTTCGTCGCTGCCCGGCACGATCGGCAGGCCAGCCCGCCGCATGAAACGGCGGGCACGGACTTTGTCGCCGAGCAGGCGGATGGTCTCGTAATCTGGCCCGACAAAGGTAATACCAGCCTCAGCGCAGGCTTGGGCAAAGCGAGGGTTTTCGGCTAGGAAACCATAGCCAGGGTGAACCGCATCCGCACCCGCGCGGATGGCGACGTCGATTATTTTGGGTATGCTGAGGTAGCTTTGGGTAGCAGGCGCAGGGCCAATGAAGTAGGCCTCATCGGCAAGGCGCACGTGTAAGGCCGTGCGGTCCACTTCGGAGAACACAGCCACGGAGACAAGGCCCAGTTCCTTGCAGGCGCGGATGATGCGTACGGCGATTTCGCCGCGGTTGGCCACAAGCACTTTGCGAATCATGGTTCTCACAGGGGTATGTTTCCGTGCTTGCGCGGGAGGTTCGTCTGTCGTTTCGTGCGCAGTGTGCGCAGGGCGCGGATGAGCACTGGGCGCGTCTGCCGCGGCTCGATAATATCGTCAACGAGCCCACGCTCTGCGGCTATGTATGGGTTGGCATATTGCTCCCTGTACTGCGCCACAAGCTGGGCCCGCAGCGCGTCCCGGGCCTCATCTGAGGCCTCAGCCAGGGCCCGGCGGTGAATCACGTTCACCGCTCCCTCAGGGCCCATAACGGCCAGCTCCGCCATCGGCCAGGCAAAGGTGAAATCGCCCCTTGTCGGGCGGGAGTTCATGACGCAGTACGCGCCGCCATATGCCTTGCGCACGACAACGGTGATCCTGGGCACAGTTGCCTCGCAAAAGGCGTAAAGCAGTTTCGC
>JAPWUW010000141.1 GCA_028275325.1 Anaerolineae bacterium
GCCGCCCGTTCGTGTATAATCCGAGCCAGCTTCTTGGGGGCGAATGTGGAAGGCTTGAGCGTTGGGCCCGCCATTTCCTTCCTTGCGGGGTTGCTCTCGTTTGCCTCGCCATGCGTGCTCCCGCTTGTGCCGGCTTACCTGGGCCTTCTCTCGGGCCAGGCCTCTGGCTGGGGGCGGGTGCGCTCCGCGGAGGCGCTGGCGCACGGGGCAGCCTTTGTGGGCGGGTTCAGCCTGGTTTTCGTCCTGTGGGGAGCCTCGGCGACGGCCATTGGCAAGGCGGTTGGGAGGCAGCTCCCCTGGCTGCAGAGGGCGGGCGGGCTGTTTCTCATCCTGCTTGGGCTGCACCTTGCCGGTGCCTTGCGGCTGCCTTTCCTGTACCGGCTGCAGCTGCCGGTGCCGGCGGCCGCACGGCGAAGCGGAGGATACCTCAGTGCCTTCCTGGCAGGGGCGTTTGTCTTCTGCGGATGGGTGCCCTGTGTGGGGCCGGTGCTCACGGCCATCCTCTTCCTGGCCAGCAAGGCGCAGACGGTGGCGCAGGGCGCTTTCTTGCTTGCGACCTACTGCCTGGGGCTTGGGCTGCCCTTCCTTGTCCTGGCTGCCTTCGCCGGCCCGCTCCTGCAGAGGCTCAAGCGCCTTGGCCGGGCTGCGCGTGCACTGGAGGTGGTGAGCGGGCTGCTTGTGGCAGGGGTTGGGCTGGCAGCCCTTGCCGATTGGTTCGTGGTGCTTGCCCGTTACAGCGCCTGGTTTGGGCTTTAGGCAGCGGCGGGGGAGGGCGAAGTTGATCGCTGAGGGTGGGCCATGCAGGTAGGGGAAAGTTGCGCTGCGGGGAGGGCGCAGTGGCTCGTGCGCGCGCTTGTTGCTCTTGTCGTGTTGGCGCTTGTCGTGGTGGCCGCCGAGGCGCTGTGGCGCGCCCTGCGCGGCCCGGCGAGGGCCGAAGTTGGCGCGCAGGCGCCGGAGATCCTCCTTCAGGATCTGGGCGGCGGGCAGGTCAGCCTCTCCCAGCATCGGGGCCGGGTGGTGCTCCTCAACTTCCGCACCACCTGGTGCGGCTATTGCTTGCAGGAAGCCCCCGAGCTGGAGAAGGCGCACCGCGAATTTCCTTCCCTCGTTATCCTCGCGGTCAACATACAGGAATCTGCATCAGCGGTGAGTGCCTACGCCAGGGAGTTGGGCCTTACCTTCCCCATGCTGCTGGACGGGAGCGGCGAGGCGGCGCGGACGTACGGCGTGCGCGGCATCCCGCGCTCCTTTTTCATTGGCAAGGACGGGCGCATCGCTGCCGAGCACCTTGGGCCGCTCACCCTGGAGCAGATCCGCCAGTACCTGGAGAAGGTGGGGGAGCTTTGAGCAAGCAGGAAGGTGCCGCCCCGGATGTTGCCGCGCCGCGCTGCCATGAGGAGGCGCAGCCCGGCCTGCGGGAGCTCGTGATCCTGGCGGATCGGCTGATCTACTGGCTCAGCGAGCACTGGCTGGCGCTCGTGAACGGGGCGCTGGCGCTCTTCTTGGCCGGGGCGTTCCTCTCGCCCTGGTTGCGCGGCAGCGGTGCCGATGCGGCTGGCCGGCTGGTTTTCCGGTTGTACGGGCGCGTCTGCCACCAGCGGCCGGAGCGCTCCTTTTTCCTCTGGGGCTACCAGGTGGCGTTCTGCCAGCGGGATGTGGGCGTCTACGGCGGGCTGCTGGCAGGTGGGGCCCTGTTTGCCCTCTCGGGCAGGAAACTTGGCGTGAGCCGGCTGCGCCTTTACTTCTGGCTGTTTGTGCTGCCGCTCTTTGTGGATGGGGGCACACAGCTTCTGGGCCTGCGCGAGAGCAACTGGCTCTTGCGGCTGAGCACCGGGGGCTGGTTTGGGCTGGGCACCGCACTCTTTGCCCTGCCCCTCATGGAGGCGGGCATGCGCAGCACCAGGCGGGAACTGGAAAGCCGCTTTGGCGCCGGGCTGTGCAAGCTCGCCCGCGGGACGGCCTGCGCACAAGGGGGCCGATCAGTTTGAGAGGGAGGTGAATTATGCCTACGTATCGGTTTCCGGAAGGGTTCATCTGGGGTTGCGCGACGGCTTCGTACCAGATCGAGGGCTCTCCCCTGGCGGATGGCGCGGGCGAGAGCATCTGGCATCGCTTCTCGCACACACCTGGCAAGATCAAGACCGGGGAAACGGGCGATATCGCCTGCGACCACTACAACCGCTACCAGGAGGATATCGGCCTCATGCGCTGGCTGGGGCTCAAGGCGTACCGCTTTTCGATCGCCTGGCCAAGGCTTTTCCCGACCGACGAGCGCACGCTCAACCCGCGCGGGCTCGCCTTCTACGACCGGCTGGTGGATGGGCTTCTGGCCGCCGGGATTGAGCCGTTTGTCACGCTCTACCACTGGGATCTGCCCGTTTGGGCGGAAGACCGCGGCGGCTGGCCGGCGCGCGAGTGCGCCCAGTGGTTTGCAAGCTACGCCAGCACCGTCTTTGAACGGCTCGGGGATCGCGTCAAGCACTGGATCACGCTCAACGAGCCGTGGGTGAGCGCCTACCTCGGCTACTACACCGGTGTGCACGCTCCTGGCCGCCAGAGCCTGCAGGATGCCGTGAGCGCTTCCTACAACCTGCTGCTTGCGCATGGGCTTGCCGTGCAGCGCTTCCGGCAGAGTGGCCGGCCGGGGGAGATCGGCATCACCCTCAACATGAGCCACGCGGTCCCGGCAAGCGACAAAGAGGAGGACAAGGCAGCGGCGCGGCTCTTCGATGGCTACCTGAACCGCTGGTTCCTTGAACCCGTCGTGCGCGGGGCATTCCCAGCGGATCTTGTCGCCGCGTTCCGCCAGGCTGGGCTGAAGCTTGGGCCAATGAGCGCCGAGGATATGCAGCTGATTGGCGCGCCGATCGATTTCCTTGGGCTCAACTACTACAGCATCTCGACGATCGCAGCGGCGCCGGGCTTCCCTGGCTTCCGGCAGGCGCCCCCTCCTGATAGGGTGCTGAACACCATGGGGTGGGAGATGGAGCCGGAAGGGCTCTACCAGCTGCTCCTCCGGCTGCACCGCGAGTATGGCCTGCGCAAGATCTACATCACTGAGAACGGTTACCCGCTGCGCGAGAAGGAGTTCGGCGGGCCAGATCTCGAGGACGAGCCGCGGATACATTACATTCGAGAGCACCTCTTGCGGGCCTGGCGGGCGATCCAGGAGGGGGTGCCACTGCGGGGCTACTTCGTCTGGAGCCTGATGGACAATTTCGAGTGGGCGGAGGGCTACGAGCCGCGCTTTGGCATCATCTACGTCGACTACAGGACGCTGGAGCGCAAGCCAAAGCGCAGCGCCCACTGGTACCGCGAGGTGATCGCTGCCAATGCCATTGAGGCCTGAGCAGGAGGAAGGGCGATGGTGCAGACTGGCATAGCTTATCATGGCAACCGGATGCTTTCGCACGTGCGCGAGGATATGCGCGATATCGTTGCGCACAACTGCACCTACGTCGTGCACATGTTCAGCGAGAACGACTACGTCCGCCATCGAGAAGTGCTCAAGGATATCGTGCGCACCACGCACGAATTTGGGCTGGAGGCCTGGATCGATTCCTGGGGCATGGGCAGGGTCTTCGCTGGCGAGGTTTCCGGCTGGCTTGCCGACTTCCCAGAGGCTAGGCAGGTCCTGAACACGGGCCAGCCCGTGGCGATGGCCTGCCTTCTCAGCCCGGACTATCGGCAGGCGCTCAAGGACTGGGCCGAAGCGGCCGTGGCAACTGGGGCGGAGGCGATCTTCTGGGATGAGCCTCGGCTTGCCTATGGCTCGGCCGCTGAGAGTGGGGCACCGCAGTGGGGGTGCCGGTGCGAGAGGTGCCGGGGGCGCTTCCGCGAGCTTTACGGGTACGAGATGCCGGCAGAGCTCACGGAGGATGTGCTCGACTTCCGGCATCGGTCGGTGCTGGATTTCTTCGCCGAGATGACGGCCTTCGTGCATGCCAAGGGCAAGCAGAACGTGCTGTGCCTCATGCCGGCGACGGACGCTCGCTTTGGAGACAAGAACTGGGAGGACTTTGCCGCCCTGGAGCACCTGGACAACCTGGGGACGGACCCCTACTGGTTCGGCAGGCCGGTGCAGGTGCAGGCCTACGTGCGGGAGTGGGCCGAGAGGCTCCTTTCCGTCTGCCGGCGGCATGGTAAGGACCATCACCTCTGGATCCAGGCCTTCGCTGTCCCTGCCGGGCGGGAGGTGGAGATCGTCATGGCGGCGGAGGCCGCTTACGCTGCCGGCATACGCAACATTGCTGCTTGGGGTTTCCGCGGCTCTGAGGCCAACGACTACCGCGCCGCCCGGCCCGAGATCGCCTGGCAGGCGGTGGGGGAGGCCTTCCGCCGCGTTCTCTGGCGCTGGTAGGTGAGGCGAGATGACTGGCAGGGAGCGGCTGCTCCTTGCGCTCTCGCACAAGGAGCCGGATAGGGTGCCCTTCGACCTGGGCAGCACTCAGGTGACGGGGATCGCCGTGCGGGCTTACGAGAGGCTGCGGCGGCACCTGGGCTTGCCGGAGCGGCCCATCTCGCTTTGCGACGTCGTGCAGCAGCTGGCAATGCCCGATGAGGATGTCATTGAGCTATTGCAGGTGGACGTGCGCGGCCTGTTCCCCCGCAGCTCCCACAACTGGAACATCGTGCACCACGACGCCGGCTCAAGCTGGCAGTACACCGACGAGTGGGGGATCACGTACACCTTCCCCAAGGTGGATGGCCTCTATTACGAGATTGTCGGCAACCCCCTGGCGGGGGCTGCGGACCTTGGCGCGGCCGTTGCGCGGCACCGCTGGCCGGAGTGCGGCGCTCCGGAGCGCATCGAGGGGCTGAAAGAGCTTGCCGAGCAGTACCGCGCTCAGGGAAAAGCTGTGATGCTCAAGGGGGTGCTTGCCGGCGCCTTCGAGATGGCGCAGCGGCTGCGCGGCACCGAGGGCTTCCTCATCGACCTGCTCTCGGACCGCAAGGGCGCGGAGGCCTTGCTCGACCGGCTCGTGCAGTGCAAGCTCGATTTCTGGCGCATGGCATTGCCGCGCCTGCGCGGCCTGGTGGATGTCGTCTCAGAAGCGGACGATTACGGCACGCAGAGCTCTCAGCTCATCTCGCCACGGCTGTTTCGGGAGGTGTTCAAGCCGCGGCTCAAGGTTGTGTTCGATTGCATCCACGAGCTCGCGCCGGAGGCAAAGCTCTTCTTCCACTCCTGTGGCAGCATTCGGGAGATCCTGCCGGATCTCATCGAGATTGGGGTGGACATCATCAACCCGGTGCACGTGCGCGCTGCCGGGATGGAGCCAGCTGCCCTGAAGAGGGATTTCGGCGCTGCGCTTGTCTTCTGGGGCGGGGGCGTGGATACGCAAGGGGTGCTCCCCTACGGGACGCCGGCAGAGGTGGAGGATAACGTGCGCGCCAACCTGGAGGCGCTCATGCCGGGCGGCGGCTACGTCTTCAACACCATCCACAACATCCAGGCGGACGTGCCGCCCGAGAACATCATGGCCATGTGGCGGGCGCTGCAGAGGTACGGCCGCTACTGAAGGCCGCTATTGCGTTGTGGAAGGCGCGCGGGGGCCAGCTGCTTTCATGGGCCCCCGCGCTTGCATTTGCGGTTAGAGCGGCATCTCCCTGAGGAGGCGCACGCTGAAGTTGCTGAGGTAGCCACGGTAAGGGGCTATCCAGCTGTCGATGCGCTTCTGGATCTCTTCCGCCTGGGCATCCTCGGCCTCGACCTCAACAGTGTAGCGGGGCTGGGCGTTGACTGCCCTGTAGACCTTCACCGCTTTGACGCCGGGGATGGAGCGAGCCTGAGAGACTGCCTGGCGTCCCTCGTAGCCGTCAATCGCCTCGTACGAATCGAAAGAGATGAGCAGCTTGGCCATTTCCACTTACCTCCCTTCGCTAGAGGTATCCGGCCGCTCCAGGGGCAGCCGG
Organism: Anaerolineae bacterium; assembly: GCA_028275325.1. GTDB lineage: Bacteria > Chloroflexota > Anaerolineae > DRVO01 > DRVO01 > JAPWUW01. Next base: position 5,917 of record JAPWUW010000141.1, read on the forward strand.
CTATCGTGCAAGGCGGCCTTGAGTGCGGCCAGGAGAGGGGCTTCCTCTTCCTCGCGCACCGTGCGCGGGTCAAGGAGCAGCGCGCCCTCCGCCACGCGGGCAATGATCGGCGGGCTGGCGCGCCGCAACGCAGCGGCAAGAAGTTGTGGCTGCTCGTGCGGGATGGCAAGCACGTACGTGGGCAGGACCTGGCCAGGGAGCGAGCCGCCGCCAATGGTGCTTTCCGCCCTGCGGACCTCGCCCAGGCCCAGCTCCTGGCACCAGCGCTCGGCACGGGCGCGCAACTCTTCGGCTGGCGCGGCCATCATGCGCCAGACGGGGATCTCCTGGAGGGCACGGCCCTGCCGGTAGAGCCGGGCAGTTGCCTCAAGGGCTGCCAGGGTGAGCTTATCCACGCGCAGCGCCCGCAGGAGCGGGTGCCCTTCCAGCTTCTGGATGAGCTCTTGCTTGCCGAGGATTATGCCGGCTTGAGGGCCACCGAAGAGCTTATCGGCGCTGAAGGTGACGATATCGGCCCCGGCGGCGAGGCAATCCTGGGGCGTTGGCTCGTGCGCGCCGACGAACTGCTCTGTGGGCAGGAGGCAGCCGCTGCCCAGATCCACCACAAGCAGGAGCCCTGCGCCATGGGCTGCCTCGGCCAGCTCGACTATGCTCGGCTCGTGCACAAAGCCAAGGAGCGCGAAGTTGCTGCGGTGAACGAAGAGGAACATCGCCGTTTCCTGCCCGATGGCGCGCACATAATCGGATACGTAGGTGCGGTTGGTGGTGCCCACCTCCACAAGGCGCGCGCCGCTCTGGGCCAACACCTCCGGGATGCGAAAGCCGCCGCCGATCTCCACGAGCTGGCCGCGGGAGATGACAACCTCTCGCCCGGCGGCCAGGGCGGCAAGGACAAGGAGGACTGCGGCAGCATTGTTGTTCACCACCAGCGCTGCTTGCGCCCCGGTGAGGGCGCA
>JAPWUW010000142.1 GCA_028275325.1 Anaerolineae bacterium
CCTGAGCGCGCGCATCGTCTCCGAGGGAGAGACCATTGCCATATGCCTTGAGTTCGATAGGCCCGCACCTGCCGCACCGCTGCGCTCCGCGGCTCCTGACATTGCTGAGAGGCTTGAGCGCATCCAGTGGTTGTTATGCCAGCAGGGCGGCCTCCTCCAGGAGCACGAGGTCGGCACAAAGGTGTTCCTCGCTTTGCGCTGGCGGCGCTACGAGGAGCAACCAATCCTGATCGTAGACGATAACCCAGGGATGCTGCGGCTCTATTGCCGCTATCTAGCCGGCCATGGCTACCGCGTTATCACCTCGAGCGAGGGCACAGATGCCGTCCGCCTGGCAATCGAGCACAAGGTGCGGCTTGTCGTCCTGGATGTCATGATGCGGCATACCGATGGCTGGATGGTCTTGCAGCAGCTCAAGGCCGAGCCGGCCACGAGTGACATACCTGTCCTCGTTTGCTCCGTGATCAACGAGCCCGAGCTAGCCCGCGCTCTTGGCGCAGCTGCCTTCCTGCGCAAGCCCGTCACCCGTGCTGAGCTTGTGGAGGCCGTGTCCGATCTCGTTAGCCTCTAGAAACCTAATCGGCCCCCTCCAGCCTGCGGACCGCAGCCAGCAACAGCAGAGCGATAATGGTCGCACAGGCACCGAGCCAGTAGAGATCGGTGCCGACGGCCATGCCAATGCCCGCGCACGCCCAGAGCCCAGCAGCCGTCGTCAGCCCGCGGATTCGCTCGCCAGTGCCCTGCTCGCGAAACACCGTGCCGGCACCGATGAACCCTATGCCGGTGAGGATGTTCGCCGCAATGCGGCTCTTATCGGCATCGGGAAAGGCATGGCTGCTGAGTATGGTGAAGAGGCAAGAACCCATACACACGAGCATGAAGGTCCGCAGCCCTGCAGGCCGCCGCCGACGTTCTCTTTCCCAACCGAGAATACCTCCCAGTGCTGCCGCAAGGAGCAGCCTGAGCGCCAGTTCCGACTGCTGCCACAGAACGAGGACCCATTGCGCCATCCCACCCTCCAACGCACGCCCGAAATACGTTGGGCCCGCCTATGGCGGGCCCACCAAAGCTTTGTGCTCCAAAAGGGCAACTCAGACGTCCTTGTGAACCGTCACCCTCTCCCGTACAGCAGCCTGCGCTGCCGCAAGCCGGGCGATCGGCACGCGGAAAGGAGAGCAAGAGACGTAATCGAGCCCCACCTGGTGGCAGAACTCAATCGACGATGGATCCCCGCCGTGCTCCCCGCAAATGCCGACCTCAAGCTCTGGCCTCGTGGCGCGACCACGCTCAGTGCCCATCTTCACGAGCTGGCCTACACCCTCCCGATCCAGCACCTGGAAGGGGTTCTCGGGCAGGATTTTGTCCTCTACGTACTTCAGCAGGAACTTGCCCTCCGCATCATCTCGGCTGATGCCAAACGTCGTCTGGGTCAGGTCGTTTGTCCCGAAGGAGAAGAACTGCGCGTACTGCGCTATCTGATCCGCCGTCAGGGCGGCGCGTGGCACCTCGATCATTGTGCCAAACATGTAGTCTATCTTCACGCCCTGCTCTTCCATAACCTTCTGGGCCACGGCCTCGAGCCGCTCGCGCGTTATGCGCAGCTCGTTCACATGCCCTACGAGAGGGATCATGATCTCGACGTGCGCCTTGACCCCTTCACGCATGACGTTTGCCGCCGCCTCAAGAATGGCCCGCGTCTGCATCTCGATTATGCCAGGGAAAAGCAGCCCAAGCCGGCAACCTCGCAACCCGAGCATCGGGTTGGCCTCACGCATCGCCCGCACTGCCGAGAGCAGCTCTTCCTTCTCTCGCAGGGTCTGCGGGTCGCCACCTTTCAGCCGCAGCTCCGTCACCTCAACGAGCAGCTCTTCATAGGAAGGCAGGAACTCGTGTAGGGGCGGGTCAATCAGCCGGATGATCACCGGCAGCCCATCCATTACCCGGAATATCCCCTCGAAGTCGCTCCGCTGGAACGGCAGAAGCTGATCCAAGTATTTCTTGCGTTCCTCGTCGCTGCTGGCAAGGATCATTTTCTGCACGATGGGCAGCCGATCTTCCTCGAAGAACATGTGCTCCGTACGGCACAAGCCAATGCCCTCAGCGCCGAATTCGCGTGCCCGCTGCGCATCGCGCGGGTAATCGGCATTGGCGCGCACACCAAGCCTGCGCAGCTCATCGGCCCAAGAGAGCAGCTCCACAAGCTCCTTTTGTTCTTCGAACTTTGTCTCAATCGTCGGGATCTGCCCCGCGAAGACCTCCCCGGTCGTGCCGTCTATGGAGATGATGTCTCCCTCTTTGATGATCCTGCCGTTAGCACTGAACTGGCGTTTCTCCAGGTCGATTCGAATCGCCTCACAGCCGGCCACACATGGCAGCCCGAGCCCTCGAGCCACCACAGCGGCATGGCTGGTGGCCCCACCGTGCTGGGTGAGGATCCCCTTGGAGCGCAGCATACCATGCACGTCGTCCGGCGACGTTTCCGGCCTAACGAGAATCACGGGCTTGCCCTCGAGGCCCCAGGCCTCGGCCGTGTCCGCATCCATTGCCACATACCCAGAGGCCGCTCCAGGTGAGGCGTTCAGCCCCTTGGCAAGCAGCAGCCCGTTTTGCGCCGCCTCGGCCTTGGCCTTCTCGTCAAAACGGGGCAAAAGCAACTGGTTCACCTGCTCTGGCTCCACGCGCAGGATCGCCTCTTCTTTCGTGATCAGGCCCTCGTGCACCATGTCCACAGCGATCTTCACGGCAGCAGCTGCCGTGCGCTTGCCCGTGCGCGTCTGCAGCATCCAGAGCTTGCCGCGCTCCACCGTGAACTCCATATCCTGCATGTCGCGGTAGTGCCGCTCAAGCAGTTCGGCCACCTTCTCAAACTGCGCGTACACCTCTGGCATGTCCTGCTTGAGCTGGGAGATCTTCTTTGGCGTGCGTATGCCAGCGACGACATCCTCGCCCTGCGCGTTCGGGAGGTATTCGCCATACAAGACCTTCTCGCCCGTGGCTGGGTCCCGCGTGAAGGCCACACCTGTGCCGGAATCCTCGCCCATGTTGCCGAACACCATCGTGACAACGTTTACAGCTGTGCCCCAGTCGTGCGGGATCTTGTGGAAGTTGCGGTAGTCGACCGCTCGCTTGCCCATCCAGGAGCCGAAAACAGCGTGGATGGCCTGCCGCAGCTGCTCGTACGGATCGGAGGGAAACTCCTCACCCGTCTGCTCCTTGTAAAGAGCCTTGAAACGCCGCACGATCTCCTTGAGCATATCAGCGGTGAGGTCCGTATCCTGCTTCCCCTCCGTCTTCTCCTTGAACTCATCCAGAATGCGCTCGAACGGCTCGGGGTCCAGCCGCCGCACTATGCGCGAGAACATCTGAATGAAGCGGCGATAAGCGTCGTACGCAAAGCGCTCGTTGCCTGTCGCCTCTGCCAGGCCTTTCACAGTCTCATCGTTCAGGCCGAGGTTTAGCACCGTGTCCATCATGCCCGGCATGGAAACCCTGGCGCCGGAACGCACCGAAACAAGCAGAGGGTTGCGAGGGTCGCCGAATCCCTTCCCTGTCTTGCGCTCCAGTTCCTTCATTGCCGCCAGCACCTGTTCCCACATGCCCTCGGGGAACTGCCGGCCGGCGCTGTAGTAGGCATTGCAAGCCTCTGTTGTAATGGTGAAGCCCGGTGGAACGGGAAGCCCAATGCGGGCCATCTCCGCGAGGCCAGCGCCCTTCCCGCCCAGCAGGTTCCGCATGCTGGCATCGCCCTCTTCGAGCATGTAGACCCACTTCTTCGCCATCTATCTCTTACCTCCCTCAAGGTCTTGACAGCACTGCCAACTAGGGGCCACACTGAACAAAAGCACACCCAAACAACCGGCACGTGCCGGGCGCATTATAGGCCGGCGCAGGTGCTGGGGCAAAAAGCTGTGACAGCTAGCCGATCGTGAAGTTCTTCCCGTGGCTCCTTGGTTGTACAATGCGAGCGAATCGCCATTTGTGGGGGTTCAGCCGATGCATCCAGCCCTACGCGTTGCCAACGCTATAGCGCCTGAGATCATCGCGTTTGCCCAGCAGCTCGTGCGCACCCCAAGCCCATCCGGGCAAGAGGGGGAGTGCGCAGAGCTTGTCCTGGCCAAGATGCAGCAGCTCGGCTACGACCAGGCTTGGGCAGACGAGGCTGGCAACGCAATTGGCTGCTTTCGCGGGTCAGGGGCTGGCCAGGCAGTCCTACTCAACGGCCACCTCGATCACGTCGACCCTGGCCCAGAGAGCTCGTGGCTTTTCCCGCCATATGCCGGAGCTGTGGCCAATGGCCGGCTGCACGGCCGCGGCGCGGCAGACATGAAGGGGGGTCTGGCCGCGGCTGTGTATTCTGCGGCCATCCTTCAGCAGCTGGGCTGCCGGCCAGCAGGCGACCTCATTGTTGCCGCCGTCGTTCAGGAGGAAGTCGGCGGGCTGGGCACCGTGCTTCTGCTCTCGTCCCAGCACGTGCGGCCCAAACTGGCTATCGTGGCGGAGCCCTCTAGCCTACAGTTACGCAGAGGGCATCGCGGACGCGCAGAACTCCTGGTCGATATCCGGGGCCGCTCCGTCCATGCCAGCGCCCCGGAAAGGGCAGCCAATCCCTTCTACAGCCTGGCAAACTTCCTCCTGCGCCTGCGCGAGCTCCCGTTCCCACCGGACCCGGATTTCAGTGGGGCAAGCGTCGCGCCAACGCTACTCACATCTGACCAGACAAGCAGCAACGTCACTCCCGGGGAACTCACCCTGCATCTGGACTATCGCTCCCTCCCAGGGGAAGAGATCTCAGCGGTTGTCGCTCGGTTCGAGAGCCTTCTGCGCGAATGCCTCATCGATGGTTGCACTGGTCACGTGAGGATCGATGAGCGGCTCCTGCGGACCTACACGGGCAAGAGCCATGTGCTGCAGAACGTGTTCCCTGCATACAAGCTCCCGCCCGATGATCCGCATGTGGCAGCAGCGCGACAAGCCCTGCTGCAGCTGACCGGAAAGCCACCTGAGGTTGGCCTCTGGCGCTTCTCGACGGATGGGGGCCACCTTGCTGCGGCTGGCATACCGACCATTGGCTACGGGCCCGGCGAGGAAGCTCTTGTCCACACTGCACAGGAGAGCATCCGCCTGGAGGAAATCGTACAAGCCGCTGCGGGCTATGCCGTGCTCTCCCTCGCCCTCTCCCAGCCTGCGACTGGCTCGTGATCGCCCTCTTCAAAGGGTTCCTGGAGGAAACACTGCTCCAGGCCGCTTTGCTCCAGGGCCTCGATTGCCGCAAGGAGCTCGTCGTCGTTGATCTTGCGCCCAATTAACGGGTGCTGCAAAGCCTTATGCGCCGGAAAGTACTGTGACATGAGGCTAACCGGCACCCGGGGCGAGAGTTCCTCCGCAATCCACGTCAGCACCGCCCTCGTGCCCGCAAGCCCATTCGGCAGCACCAGGTGCCGCACGATCATCCCATGCCAAGCAATGCCCCTTTCGTCTACAAGCAGATGTGCTCCCACTTGCCGTGCCATCTCTCTCAGCGCCGCCCGGTTGACCGCCACATAGTTGACAAAGCCGGAGAGTTCTCTCGCTACCTCGTCGTCAGCGTATTTGGCATCCGGGAGGTAGATGTCGACCACCCCCTGGAGCAACCGCAGCGTATCGACCTTCTCGTACCCGCTGGTGTTGTAAACAATTGGCACCCTGAGCCCACCGCGGGCGGCAATATCCAGGGCTCGCAGGAAGGCAGGGATAAAGTGTGTCGCCGTCACAAGGTTGATGTTGTGGCAACCGCGCCGCTGCAGCTCGAGCATCATCCCGGCCAGCCGATGCACCGTCACTCTCTGGCCGACGCCCAGCTGGCTTATCGGGTAGTTCTGGCAGAAAAGGCAGCGCCCCGTACAGCCCGAGAAGAAGATCGTCCCGGAGCCACGCTGCCCACTTATTGGCGGCTCCTCCCCGAAATGGACGTTCCAGGAGGCGACGACAGGCTCGGCCGGCATGCGGCAGTAGCCAAGCTCTCCTGCCAACCGGTTGACGCCGCACTCGCGCGGGCAGAGCCCGCAGCGCTCGAGGCTCCGCCATGCGCCAAGCGCCCGGCCCCTCAGCTCGCCGCTTTCCGCCAGGTCCAGGTAACCCGGCCTCATGGCCAACGGCGCCGATCTCGAGTGCGCGGGAGCGGCGGCCGCTGCCGCAGGGCTTGTTCCCACTCCGGCGGCTGCTCAAGCTGCAGCTGTTGGCGGAGCTCGAAAATGCGATCCCGCAGCAATGCCGCCTTCTCAAACTCAAGTTCCGCAGCTGCCGCGCGCATCGCCTTCTCAAGCTGCGCGATCAGCGCCTGCATGTCGCCCGTCTGCAGTTGCTCTTGCTCCGGCACCGCCTTGCGCTCCGAAGCTCGCACCCGCTCGGTGAGGTCATGCACCGCTTTGACAATGCTTGCTGGCTCGATGCCGTGCTCCTCGTTGTACGCCATCTGAATCCGGCGGCGCCGGTTTGTCTCATCTATCGCCTTCTGCATCGAGGCTGTCACTGTGTCGGCATACAGGATGACTTGGCCGTTGACGTGCCTGGCTGCTCGCCCGATTGTCTGAATGAGCGAAGCCTCCGAACGCAGGAATCCCTCCTTATCCGCATCCAGGATCGCCACAAGCGACACCTCTGGCAGGTCAAGCCCCTCACGCAGAAGGTTGATGCCAACAACAACATCGTAACGGCCGAGCCGCAAGTCCCGCAGGATCTCCACTCGCTCGAGAGTCTCGATCTCGCTGTGGAGGTAGTGCACCTTGATCCCCACCTCAGCAAGGTAGTCGGCAAGCTCCTCGGCCATGCGCTTGGTGAGCGTCGTGACAAGGGCACGCTCTCCACGGCGCAC
>JAPWUW010000143.1 GCA_028275325.1 Anaerolineae bacterium
GCCAAAGTGGCGATCCTCATGCAGGGTTGAGACGAGGTGCATGACAGGGCAAATGTTGCTCACCGGGCACAGCGAGCAGTGGGGCGCTTGCTTGTTCGCGCAGAAACCAGCCCAGGCACCGCGCGGCTCCTGCGGCCCCCGCAGCGCCTGGAACAGCGCCCCGCGTATAGCCGAGCCCTTGTGCTCGTTCAGCAGTATCCGGGTCTCAGCCTCGCACGTGACGCGCAGCTGGTGAACAGCAAAGGTGCGCACAGCCTTCGCTCAGACCTCATTAAACGTTTCGCTCTCAGCCCCAACCGGCCCAAACAGGAGCCCCAATTCGGGCGTGTACTGCGCCTGCACGACCGGCGGCATGTCGCCCTCTCGGGGCAGCACAAGGCCTTGCCCTTTGAGAGCCCAGAACCGCCTCCAGCTTATAGGCACAAGGAGCTCGCCCGCTTCTATATAGCTTCGCTCCCGCAGTGCTAGATACTCGTCGTACAGTGGTTGTGGAAGCACCTCTATGCTGTCGAAAGCTTCATAAAATCTGTCTTCGAGTTTCGGGTCGGATTCGAAAGGTCGCATCGTGCGCAGGCATGTTGCCGCAAATTCCTCTGCACTTATAGAGTATTCGCGCTCCCATTCCTGACGGACCTGCCCCTCATAGACCTTATCCAGCCACAAGGCGATCGCCCCTTCGTCTACAGGCTGGCCGTTGAGCTGCTCAAGAACCCAGGCACTGCGTTCCACCATCTCCGGGATGTAGATCTTCTGACCATCACGCGGCTCTCGGAATACGTGGACGGGCACTAACTGTCCCCTGGTGTTGCGCCGATTCACTCTGCCGAACCGCTGTAGCAAGGCCTCGAGGGGGGCCGGTTCGCTGTAAATTGTGTCAAAGTCGACATCGAGGCTCACCTCAACAACCTGGGTGGCCACCAGAATCAAACCGCCAACTGGCCTGTGCCGCACCAAGCCCTCCTTCGCCGACCGGTCCCGCATGTTGAACCGCCCATGGAGCAGCTCGACGCGCAGCCCATTGGACCGAATCCGCTCGCGAAGCCATGCATACGCCTGCTGCGCCCTATCCACCCATGTGCAGACCACGAGCACCGAGTTCCCGCGTTCGGCTTCGCAGAGAACGCGGCTCAGGTTCTTCTCTTCAAGCAGCTCGCCGTCCAACATGCAGATCCGATGCCTGCGGAAGCGCGCGTAGGTGTCCTGAGAAGCATAGATCTCACTGGGACCGCCCAGCGCCTCATGCAAGCGCTCCCTAACAACGGCGGGCAACGTCGCGGACATCACGCAGAAAAAGGCCCCACACTGCTCTTGCAGGTAGGAGACCATACCGAGGATCATGCCCAAGCGCCTGGCATCATAGGCATGAATCTCGTCAAGGACGATGGCGGCCTCAGTGCAGTCGCTCAGCTGAGCCTCGTAACCCTTGATGCGATACATCGGCTTCAGCATCTGATACGGGCTCAGCACGCGCACGGGTGGGTAATTGAGCTCGGCAAGATCGCGCGCATGCAGCGCCAGCGCCCGCGCGCGTTGCGGCTCGTAGTCGTGCTCGAGCAGGAGCCGGTACAGCGCAAGCAGACTACGGGCATGAACGAGACCCACTCTGCCACTGCCGAAAACTGGCTCGAGGCGTTGCCTCATCGCGTTCATGCTCGCCTGATAGGGCAAGACATAGAAGATCCGCGCGAGCCCCCCACGCTCAGAGCACAGCCTAGCCGCCCATAGGAGTGCGGCCTCGGTCTTCCCGCTGCCCGTCGGTGCAGTCAAGATAAGTGAGTTTGGCGTGCATTCAGCAGCCAGCTGGTGAACTTCCAGTTGATCCCGGCTGAGCCTCCGGCTTTGCAGTATGGTGTCAGGGCTGAATTCCAGCCTTGGAAGCGGCCCAGCATGCGCTGAGGCCGAGTGGTCCGAACTGAGAAGGTGACCCTTTAGCAGGAGCCCAAGCAGGACCTCACGAGGGTCGCGCTTGTGGGCTAGCCGCCAGCAGAGCTCGTGGTACTGGCGCAGCCATGCGTGTATGCGCTTGGGCCCATGTTCGCGCACAGCAGCAAGGGCCTGCTCTTGTGGCAGAAGCTGCGCTGGCTCCACCCCGGCTTCCTTGAGGCCTAAGTCTTCTACCCAGTGCGTGGCATGAACCGTCAGCCACTCGTACAGCGCGCACAAGCTCTCCTCGTGGAGCTCGGAAACGAGCTCCGCCAGCTGATCGGGCTCGTCGTAGTCCCTTGGGGGCGAATAGAGCTCGCTGATCTCGCTTGCATCCTTGTGGTGCGATACAATGGCCGCCACCAGCCAGGGCAGTTCAGTATCCTTGAAGCTACCGGCCACCCAGTCCACGAACGCCAAAGAAAGCACTTCATGGCGGTGCGACCAGTGTCCCTGGCCGCGAAGCTGCCTCTGGAAGCCTTCCGCTGCCTTGCCAAAATCGTGCAGAAAGGCACCCCAAAACAGCACATGCCATAAGCGTCCGAACTTGACTCGTGCCGGCAGGTTGGGGCGCAATCGGACGAGATCTGCCAGACGCTCGAGCGTCTCCCAGGTGTGTTCGACAAGCGTCTCGCCCTGGTCCTGCCCTCTTTCGGGGCTCTTGGCCCAAAGGTTCTGGAGTGCAGCCGGGTACCCTCTAGCTGGAGGTGCCATCGTCAACAAAACTCAAGAAGGCTAGTCCGCGCTGCGCGCCGCGTATCGAAGGCGTTGTCGGGTCCACCCAGAACAGGCCACCCGCTGCTGGCTCGACAGCCAGGCCCTCGTCGGGCGGCAGGAAGACGCGCTCCTCAAGAACAAGGTAACGTTCGAAGGTGGGCTCGCGTTTGTGGCGGCAGTCGACAAACCTTGGCATGAGGATAGCAGTGCCACGCTTGACCTGCAGGAGCATTTCGTAAGGGAGCAGCGTGTGCTCAAAGTAAGCACGTTCCGCCTGCACAACGTCGATCACCTCAACGGAGGTGTAGGTGAATAGATCCTGAGACCTTCCCAGACACACGGCATACCGAGGGCTGCGAAACGCCGCCTCCCACTCCGGCCTGTCCAGATAGAGAACGAGCTGCGGCCTGAAGAGCACCTCCCGTGCAAACGGGTTGACCTTGCCCTCCAGTGCCTTCGGCCAATGGGTGCCAGGCAACGTGCCGGTCGCTGGTTCAAGGACGAAGATATGCTCTGTATCCCGCACCACAGCTTCATACGTGAAGCGATAGGCAAACATAACCCCTGATGGATCGAACCATTCCCCCAGAGCCGAGGCTATGTGGCCGTAAATAGTCGCCGGCGGTGGCATGGGAAAGGTAGGATGTACCTGCTGCATGAAGTGCGGGTAGCGAAACGAAGTGGTGATGCCCTCTGCCGTCACCCTTAACACACGCATGGAGCCCTTCTCCCCTTTGTCCGGGACTGAGAAAAGATTCCGCGGTAGCGAGCCGTCTGGGAGCTTTGCACGCCACCCACAATCATCAGGTCAGCCAGTGCGGGTTGTTGCCAAGATCTTCAGCGACCTTGCGAAAGGCTTCCCGTGGATGGCTGATGGAGATCTTGGGGCCCGCAGTTTGTCGCGCAAACTCCTCCAGCTTGCCGCGCTCGTCGTCAAGGTAGCCGCGCACCCAGCCCACATAGACGTCTGAGAGAATCTCCTCCTTGAAGACAGCAAGCGCTTCCTTTAGAGCCTCCAGCTTGAGCTCAGGCAGCCCCCGCGAGTTCGCGCCGATGACATGCCCGAAAATGTGGTTACCGCCCTTTGTCACAGCCATGATTGTCACCGCCGGAGAAACATCCGTGTAGTGAAGTGTCAGTTTGGCGCCACCCTCGAGCTGCGCGAGCCCCTCGAAGAGCGTCTTCACGCGCTGAATGCGTTCCTCGAGCGGAAGCCGGTAGCACTTCTCACCTGCCACGTGCTGCAACCCCAGTCGCTCGGCCTCTCTGCGGCGTTCCTCATCCAGGTTGAGGTAGCCTGTCTTCTCGCGGTAGGAAAAAGTCCCAGCAGCGTGCAAGTCCAGGGAAAACAGCCCCTTGAGCGTCGTACGGTAGAACTGGTGCTCGTGCGGGACAGGGTCGCCCTCCTGCCGAGCCATGACGCCAAAGTCATCCGTGGGGGTGACTGGAGCAATGGACACGAGGGTGCTCACTCTAAGCGGCGATACCCGCGTGACTGCCTCCGCTGTTGGCGTCATCTCAGCGTGCGAGGTGTCTGCTTCCCTAGCGGCTTTGGCTGATTCCCTCTTTGACGGCGCTCGCATGTAGCCAAAAAGGTCATCATCCCACCACCGGATTGGGTTCGCGTCTGTGTAGGCGATTTTCTCCTCGCGGTAGACCGGGGCTGCCTTCCACTCGGAGCACAGCCGTTCCAGCGTCGTGCGCAGCCAGTAGCGAAATGCCTGTGCCGAGACATAAGGGTAGTAGCCATCGCGAGCCCGAATCACTTTCACGCCGACCTTGTTGTCCGTGCGCTCGCCTGGGATCTGGCCCAGGTTGTTAAGAGCGGATGCTGGGGCATCGATGAGGAACAAACCAGTGACGAAAGCCATTCTACCTAGCCTCCCATTGTGTATAGTCTCTATGCAGCGGAACCCTGCGCCTCAAAGCCCCTCGCTTAGCTTGAGCTCTCCTCAAGCGGTTCCTCAGGGATAGATTCCACATTGCGGCCAAGCCATCCCTGCTGGTGCAGCTTCTCTACCATCCTTATGAGCACGAGGTCTCGTGCCAGGCGCCAATCCGGCCTGGCAACGTCGTCTCCTTCCTCGAACACGAGGAGATAGTCGTCAAATGTGAAAAGCGGCGCACCGCCACGCTTGACCTGCGCTATGTTCGCCTTGAGCAAAACGGTTCTCAGGTTGTCATAGCTACGCTGCTCCCAGTAGAACCCGCGGAAAAACTGACGGTCATTCTCGCGAGCAACATAGTCTGCAAGCCGGTCGCCAAGCTGTCGGATTGCCTCTACCCGTTCTCGATCCATGCCCATTATCCTCCTTAAGAAGCGCTCCGTAATCGGCCAGGACACAAGATCCGCTTCTTCCCGCAGCGAGTACGTCCCTCGAGGGTCGTCGCTCATTTCCCGCGCCCGGCGCAAAGCCGTACGCAGGAGGTAGACCCTCAAAAACCTTCTCGCGTTGGCGGGAAGCCCAAACAAGTCCTCATACAGGAAATTGTACTTGGGTTGAAAATCCTGCGGTTCTTTGCGCCTGCTCCCAGTCGGTGGCAATTGCCAGGCGCGAGCTACAATCGTCTGCCACTGGCTCCTGTACTGAGCGCGGTGCATCTCGGCAAGGAAGCTCACCACTTGCGAGGGGAGATGGTATATGTCCAGTGCCGCACCCTGGCCGCTATTTGTCAGGTGGTACGCGGTGACGGAGAATGGCTGCCCCTCCTGCGCCTCGAGCTGCATGCGGTCGGCTTCCAGTAGGGTTTCGACCAGCAGGGTCCGCTGGGAGCGGGGGCTCTCAGGCATCTTGCCGCTGCCTGCCTCCTGTGCAAGGACGATTGCCTTGCGGTTGTGCTCGAGAAACTTGGAGGCGAAGTGGTAAATGATATCCGTGTTGTCTGAGTGCACCGCAAGAAGTCTGCCTCCCACCTTCGCACAGCCCAGCGGCAAAGCCTGCAGAGCGAGAATTGCGGGACCGGAGACGGGAAGCCCTGCATCTCCATAAGGGTGGAAGTTAATGATCCCCTCGCCTGTCAGGAGCGGAACATGTTGACGAAACGCACGGCCAGGCGGGATGTCATCTTTCTCCTTGAGCGGAACTGCAACGGCAGGCATCCCCGTGAAGACACACTTCTGGCCAGTGGCAGTCGGCGTCCCCGCGCGGTAACTGCCCAGCACGCGCTCGGCGTACGCCTTGCGCCTTTCGGGCGCATTCTTGAAAGCCGGCTGAGTGAAACCTGAGTTAGGGAACGCCACTGTCAAAAACTTAAGTAACGGCTCTCGAACATACTCCCTGGCCATATACTGCGCGGCCCGGTCTAGATCCTCCTCAGTGAGAGTGGCGGGGTCGCTCTTGCCGGCGAATGCGGCAAGGGTTGCAACACCTACGTCATAAAGCGGGTGGCCCGTGTAGCGAAGCATCTTGTCCTACCCTCTATCCTTATTAACTGGAGGAGCGCCAGCCATTGCCCCAGAAGCAGCCCGGCTGTTCGCTTCCCACGCCCGCTTGTGCTCCTCGGCGACCTTTTGGCGCAGTTCCTCCGGCGCCAGGACCCGCACTCGATCGCCGAAAAACAGGAGCCAGCGCACAAACTCAGGCGTGATCCCGACCTCGAAAGTGATCAGGTAACTCCCATCCGGCTGGCGATACACCTTCTGAGAAGGGTGCCAGGCGTCCTCCGCTGCCCAATGCCCGGCCTCGGCATCGAAGAGCAGTTCCACCTTCTTCGCAGGGCCAGCTGCGCCCCACATCAATCCCCACGCTGAACCAGCAACTCGCTCCAGGTTGAAATCGGCCGGCACAGAGAAACCTTCGTCGAGCTCCTCCACCTTCTCCATGCGGTCCACCTTGAAAAGGCGAAAGTCCTGTCGCAGCTCGCAATAGGCCAGCAAATACCAGGCACGCCCATAGGGGAGCAAGGAGCATGGCTGCACAACCCGCTCTGTGGGCACGCTTGCTGCCCCAGGGGCTCGGTACCAGATGCGCAGCTTGCGCCGCCGGCCAATGGCCCGGTTGATCGCAAGCAGCGGCTGAGAGGCAGCCCGAGCGCGCACGAAAGGGGGCTGCCAGAGGGCAAGCATCCGCAACAGTGGCCGAAATTCCTCCGGAAAGACGGATTCCAGCCGTCCAACGGCGGAAGCAAGTTCCTCAGAGTCCACGCCAAAATGCCGCCCTGCCTGCGCCGCCAAAAGAAGCGCTA
>JAPWUW010000144.1 GCA_028275325.1 Anaerolineae bacterium
TTGCGGATCGCCCCTGAAATCCCGGTTATAGAGGAGCGGCAACATCACGTTCCGCAGTGCGCTCAAACGTGGCAACAGGTTGAACCGCTGAAAGACAAAGCCGATTTTGCGGTTGCGGATGCGAGCAAGCTCGTTCCGGCTCAACTTGCTCACATCTACCTCTTCCAGCAGGTAGCGGCCGGCTGTTGGTCGATCCAAGCAGCCGATGATGTTGAGCAAGGTGGACTTCCCGGAGCCAGAGGCGCCCATGATGGCGAGGAACTCCCCTTCCTTCACGGTGAGATCAATGCCCCTCAGCGCAACGACCTCAACCTTGCCCAACCGATAGGTCTTGCCCAGTCCCTCTGCCCGGACGATGACCCTTTCTGAGGTGGGTACTTCAGCTGCACGCATCTCTTTCTGGACAAGAGCTTCCATGCGGCCGCCCACTAACCTCCAACCTCAACGGAACCTGTACTGACAGAATCGCCCGCACTCAAGCCGGAGAGCACCTCGCAGTAGACATCATCGCAGATGCCGATCTGCACCTGGCGCATGGTCAGCTCACCTCCCTCCGAGGCCACGAGCACGGCATACCGACCGCCGCCAAGCTCTCGCACTGCCTCCTTGGGCGCAAGCAGCGCCCCAAGCCTTTCGGCGGCGATGATCTCCACATTTCCGTTCATGCCTTGCAACAGGGACACCGGCGCAGCCGCTTCACTTAGGTCAAGCTCCACCCAAACCGTGGCGACTGGCACCCCCTGCACTTCTGTGAGGCCAGGCTCAATCCTGGCCACTCGCCCCAAAAAGGTCCGGTCCGGCAGGGCGTCGAACGTTACATGTGCTTGCTGTCCCACCTCTACAAGGTGAATGTCCGATTCGTCGACATATGCTCGCACTGAAAACCGAGTGGGGTCCATAATGGTGACGGCAGTGCCACTCGGCTGCTGGCCTACGGACACATTGACGGCGGTGACAACCCCATCTATCGGCGAGCGCAGCTCAGCCTTGGCAAGTGCCTCTTCTGCCTGCTGCAAGCTGAGCTGTGTCTTCTCCAGATCCAGCCTTGCTGCTTCCAGTTCACTCTCGCTCGGCCCAGAAAGCAGGTCCTGCAACTTCTTGCGGGCGGTGAGGACCTGGGCGAGCGCGTTGTCGAGCTCCGACTGGCTTGCTGGAGCAACCGTGGCGTCGTAGTTGGCCTTGGCCACTTCGTAATCCAGCAGGGCCTTCTGGTAGGCGGCAAGCGCCGCACTTGCCTTGCTGGGGTCAGTCGCCGCATCCGCATAGGCGATCTGTGCCTCCTGGAGGGCAAGCCTTGCCTTCTCCAGCGCAGCCTTCGCGGAGGCGAGCTTCTCGGGCGAGGGCCCAGCAAGCAACTGCTGGTATGCTGCTTCTGCCACTGCCACTGCTGCTTGAGCAGCTTTGACCTGCTCCTCGCTCGGGGGCTGCTGCAGTTGGGCAAGCTTGAGCTCCGCTTGCCGGACTGCGATGCGAGCCTGCTCCACCTGACGGTTCAGGTCTGAGGCGTCAAGCCTAGCCAGAACTTGGCCCTTCTGCACCCTGTCGCCTACGCCGACGAGGATCTCGGCCACTCTGCCGCTCACCTCGAAGCCAACCCCAACCTCCTCCGAGGCCATAAGCTTGCCCGCGCCGGAAACAATGATCCGCAGATCCCCCTGCCGCACGCGGGCCAGCCGGACGGCTGGCGTGGCGCTGGCAGCGCTGGAAAGCCCAGAACCGCGGTAGTACCAGAGCCCCACGGCCATGGCTATGCCCAGTAAGGCCACCAGGGCGAAAGCTCCTTTCCCGCCCCCTCTCATGGCAAGGCTATCCCTCCGTACGCTAGCTACACTTGCGCAGTATACGACGCAATTGTGCAGTTCTTGTGAAGGATCGATGTCCTTCCACTGTTGCCCAAACGGAGCCTAGCGCTGGAGGGCCTGCAGCAGCACCTCAGACAAATCAAGCGTGGGCAGACGCACTCTCTGGCGGCGAGCGGCGGTGCTGAGGGAGCGCTTGCACTGCGGGCAGGCGGTGACGATGGCCTGCGCGCCTGTTGCCACGGCTTGTTCAAGGCGGCGCGCCGCGACTGCCTGCGAGAGCCCAGGGTTTGTCATTTCCACGCCGCCACCCCCGCCGCAGCAAAAGGCGTTGCCGCGGTTGGGCTCCATCTCGACAAGCTGAATCCCAGGCACAAGGGCTAGGAGCCGGCGCGGCAGCTCGTAAATGCCGCCAGCGCGCCCGAGGTCGCAGGGGTCGTGGTAGGTGATGGTGAGCTCAACTCGGCCGGGCAGGGGGAACAGCCTGTGCGCGATAGTCGCGAAGTACTCGACGGCATGCAGAAAAGTGAGCTGGCGAGCTGCGCGCCCGAGCAAAGCTGGGTAGAACTCCTGGAAAGCGACCCGGCAGGATGGGCACGGCACTACAACAACCTTAGCTCCAGTGCCCACCAAGAGTTCCATGTTTCGCCTGGCCAGGAGGGCGGCTGGCTCCTCGCAACCGCTTGTGATAAGGGGGTAGCCGCAGCAAAGCTCATTCTCGCCGAGCAGCGCGTACGGGACCCCCGCGAGCGCAAGGATCGCGGCCAGAGCCTGCAGCGTGCCGAACGCCTGTGGGTACAGCGAGGCGACGCAGCCGCCGAAAAGCAGCACCTCTGGATCCCGTGCTGTAGAGACGGGACGACTGAGATTGGCCGCCCAGGATAGCCTCTCCTCTTGGGGCCGGCCGGCGACATTGCCTGTCCGCTCGATTGCCTGCACCATGGCGAGGATTGGCAGCGGCGTCAGCCCAGCCCGGTGCAGCAGCTTGCGCTGTGCCAGCCACAGCGCACGCGTCTCAATCCCGAGCGGGCAAATCTCCTGGCAGAGGCCACAAAGGGTGCATTCGAAGGCAGCCCGCTCCATGCCGGCATAGTCGGGAGGCCGCCTGGGGTTGACCAACCTACCAATGAGGCTATGCTGCCGCTGCCAGGCGCGCCGCAGTTGCTCAATCTTCGCGAGGGCGGTGCTTTGCTCCTCGCCCGTGGCCACAGCCACGGGGCAGACCGGGACGCAGCGCCCGCAACGTGTGCACGCTTCCAGGCTCAGGAGCTCAGCAGGCGAGAACGCGCTGAAATCCGCGCCTTTCATCTGGTGGGCCTGGCCCGCAGCGCCGCTCGAGCGGCCACGATGGGGCCTGCGATGATGTGGGTCAGCCGGCCAAAGGGCAAGTAAAAGAAGAGTGCAATGGCGGCAAGCACGTGTGCTTGAAAAGCCAGGAAGTGCCAATGCGCCCAGTTGAGGCCGAGCGGCTGCAGCAGGGAGGAAAGCATAAACCCAAAGAAGGAGAAACGAGCGGCCCGCAGCGGCACTGCCTCCGCAAGCAGGCGCAATGCCTCAACAGCGTAGCCGCTCGCGCCAATGAGCACGAGCAAAAGCAGGGCGGGCCGGTCCCCAGGTATTATCGTGTCCCTGAGCCTCACCCTCGGAGAACGCCAACGCAGAAGTGCACCCGCCAGCAAAGCCACGCCCAGCAGCTCATTGCCCAGCGCCATTACCGGATGGTCCTTGTTCAAGGCTACGCGCACGACCCCGGAGAACACCCCCAGGGGGCGGAACACGTGCTCGGCAAGTGCAGCCAGCGCGCTCATCGCACCGAGCCCCAGAAAGCCCGCCAATATCAGCGCGTGGCCCATCCAGGCGCGCGCGTCGGCAAAGCGCAACCGACGGTGCCACAGGCCCTCGACGAGCAGCGGCTGTGCAAGAACCGGTAGCTGCCCTAAGAAGGCTAGCCCGGCGCGCAGCACCCCAAGAACGCCCGCGCTCCTGCTCTCTTGGCCGGCGGCATGCCCGGCCCCCAGAGCCACCGCGTAGCGCACAGCCAGCGCCGCCGCAAGCAAGGCTACTAGGGCCATCTCTCTCCAGAAGAGCCAAAGCCGCAGTTCCACAAGGCGTTCCATGGCTAGAAAAACCGCTGGGGGACCTGCAGCCTCCCTGGCTCCAGGCCAAGTGCAGTGGCCAGAGCTGTTCGCACCGCAAGAAGGGCTTCCCTATGCACCGCATCGAACAGGAGAGGGCAGCGCAGCAAACTATCATCCAGCAGCGCGAGCGCAACAGGCGAAGGTATGTTCAGCCGGCGGAAGGCCCACACCAGTGGCTCCCCGTACATGCGAACCACATCCACGCCTCTGTACCCGGAGATCGGCTGCTCCTGGTATGTCCGGCGTGCCATCATCCCGATCGTTCCACCAGCTGCGAGTATCTCCACTGCCGGCACTGTCTCGACCCCACAACGAGAAATTGGGCCGCAGGAGCGCAGTGCACTGAGGGCTTTGGCTGCAGCCGGCAAGGAGTACACCTTGTAGCCGCTCTGAATGTCGGGCCAATCCCCATATGGCGCAAAGTATGCCTCGCTCAGCCGCCTGCCTTCTTGCGCTGCATAGAATTGCAGTGCCTGCCACAACACGCGGTCGGTTACCTCCTCGAGCGCGGCCCGCAGGACACCCAGAGGCCTTACCCGGTCGAGCCGACAGCCTGAGACGATAAGAAGATCAGTCCCGCTCTCAGCCGCCATGAGCTCGGCAAGCTCAATAAGAGCAGGCATATCCGCCAGGAGGTGATCCCCATCGCTGTCGCGCGTCACAATGTAGCGGCACCCATGAGGGAGAAGCCGCTCACTCCCCCTTGCTACAGCCGCTCCCTTGCCCTCATTGCGCGGCAGAGCCTCAAAGCTGAAGCCGCGCTGCCTCGCCACCTCCTCCAGGAGCGGTGCCCAGCGGGGTTGCCCATCCAGGACAAGCACGACGTCTTCCGCCGCGCACAGCGATTCCACCCCGCAGAGCGTGCGGGCCAAGAGCTGTCGCACGAGCTCCTCTGGTGCCTCCTCGGGGTACCAGGCCGGCACCACCATGCCAACTCGGAAGGCCCATGGCCCCGCCAACTATCCACCTCACAGAGGCAGGTACACTGGCTGGCAGAGCTCGCCCGAACGGTAGATCCCTTCCACTATTTCGAGCGCCTTGAGGCCGTCATATCCAGTTACCGGTGGCTGCTCCCCATTGAGCACGGCGAGCGCGAACTCCTCCACCAGGCGCGCTCGCACTGCTGGCTGGTCTGGCGTCATAGTCGTCCACTCCCCAGCGGGCAGCCCCGCCGCACCACTGGCGCTGTAGACCCGCACCTCGCGCCCAAGCACAACCTGCCCTTCCGTGCCGAAAATGCGGTCTCCGTCGGCACCGGCAGCGCCACCACGTACGGCACTGCCGCCCTCGACACAGCCAATCGCGCCGTTATGGTAGCGCACAGTTGCGAAGACCAGGTCCTCCACCTCGACTGGCGTGGAATAAGTGCCGTACTCGCCGTAGACCCGCGTTGCTTCCAGCCCGGTGAGGAAGCGAACGGCATTGAAGTTGTGGATCAAGTTCATGATGAGGATACCGCCCCCAGCCTTGGCCTTTGAACCTCGCCAGTCTGTCTGGACGCGCTGGGTGTAACCTCCTCGCCAGTAGTGGGCAGGCTTGTCGGCGAGCACCGCATAGCGGACTCCGACCACCTCCCCAATTGCGCCTTCGGCGAGCAGCCGCCGCACCTCTTGGCACGCCTGATCCACCTGAGCGAGAAAGGCTATCCCCAGAGTGACCCCTTCAGCCTCGCAATGGCTGATGATCGCCTTGGCATCGGCGACATTCGTCGCGATCGGCTTCTCCAGCAGCACATGCTTGCCAGCCTGTGCTGCCGCAATGGCCATCGGCGCGTGGAGGTAGTGTGGCGTCGCAATGTACACGGCATCGACGTCGGGGCTTGTGAGCACCTCCTCGAAGTTCGTCGTCGCCCGCCCGCCGAAGCGGTGTGCCAGATCCTGCGCGAGCGATTGGACAGTATCCATCGCCATGCTCAAGGCCGCATGCGCTGCGGCGGCAATGCCCTCAGCGGTGGCGACGGCAATTTCCCCACAGCCCACTATGGCGAAGCGCACCCTATCCATGCCTGCCTTCCCCCAAGAGAGCAGCTCAGTCGTTTCCTGGCATTTTCGGGCGTGCAGTGTGCCCACCCGCAGGACGGCTAGCCTCCACTATATCCTCCCGGTAAGTGACGCGCACTGCGTGCTCCGGCGGGACAATCAAGAAATCCTCATCCCACTCACCATCAACGAGTTTGCGCAGCAGCTGCAGGCTCCCGGCAAGCCGCGCATATTCCCAGTTGTTGCGCGCTGCTTCCTCCTGCGCAGCGCGCTCGGCCAGGCTTTCGTCCCCAATGCCCATGGCGATGAACGCTGCACGCCGGTAATTCTGGCGCCAGGCACCCAGGACCTCGATGAGATAATCGGCATTGTCCTTGCCGTACTTGCGCACGTACTCCTCGTATTGCTGCCGGATAGCTGCATCAGTCACTGCCCCCAGGGCAACACCGTCGTCCCTAGAGCGCTCCCAGTAGTCTTTGGTGTAATAATAGGTGCCTGGGTGCTCCGAGAACTCCCGCTCGTAGGCGTTGCGGGAGCCGAGGTAAAGGGTGATGCAGTCGTGGCCACGTGGCAGCACAACAGGGACATCCCGGGCCACCAGACCAGCTGTGGCGTTGCTGCACAGGGCATACCCCAGGGCCACCGCGTCGTAAGTGAACTGCGCCGGCGCGTCAATCCGTCCCTGCAACGCTGCTCGCAGCCGATCGGGCTCGTTATGCAAGCCCTTTGGCATGAGCTCAATATCAACTATGTGAGGAGAATTGGCTGCCAGCAGATACAGCGG
>JAPWUW010000145.1 GCA_028275325.1 Anaerolineae bacterium
GCTCTCCTGCAGGCGGCAGCTCAAGCAGTGCGCTGGGAGTACCGCGCCCTTGGTGTGGACACGCTTGCCATTCAGAACCGCTACATCCTGCGCGTGGGTGGGCAGATGCTTCTCATCACCCTGGTTGCAGTGGTGGCAACTGTGAGCGTCGGTTACCTTGCGGCGCGGGTGGCAGCGGGGCTGGCGCGGGAACTGCGAAGGCTTTTCTTCGCCAAGGTGATGGCGTTCTCGGGGGCCGAGCTCGACCGTTTCTCGACTGCTTCGCTCATCACTCGTTCCACTAATGACATCACGCAGGTGCAGATGGCCGCAATGATGATGGTGCGCATGCTCTTTTATGCGCCCGTCATTGGCATTGGCGGCGTGATCCGGGCGATCGGCCGGGCACCTTCCATGTGGTGGATCATAGCTCTGGCTGTGGCTGTGCTGCTGGGCCTGGTTGCGAGCGCCTTTGCCATTGTGCAGCCCAAGTTCAAGCTCTTCCAAAGCCTGATCGACAGGGTGAACCGCATCGCGCGCGAGAACCTGGTCGGCGTAATGGTGGTGCGAGCGTTCAACCGCGAGGCCGATGAGCAGTGCCGCTTCGATGAGGCCAACCTGGAGCTCACCCGGACGGCGCTATTCGTCAACCGCATGTTCGTCATCATGATGCCACTCATCATGCTGGTCATGAATGGCATTTCTGCGCTCATCATCTGGGTGGGAGCGCATCAGGTGGCACAGGCGAACATCCGCGTTGGCGATATGATGGCCTTTCTGCAGTATGGAATGCAGATCCTTTTTGCCTTTCTCATGCTTTCAATGTCGCTCATTTTCCTGCCCCGAGCGGATGTCGCTGCCAACCGCGTGGCTGATGTCTTGGAGGTGGAGCCTTCCATTGCAGATCCGGACGATCCGATTCCATTTCCGGAGCCCTTTAGGCCGACCGTCGAGTTTGACCATGTTTCCTTTCGCTATGAGGGCGCTGAGGAATACGTGTTGGACGACATAAGCTTTCGGGTGGAGGCCGGGCAGGTAGTGGGGATTATCGGCACCACCGGTTCCGGCAAGTCCACGCTTGTGAACCTCATTCCGCGCTTTTACGACCCGACTGAGGGCACGGTCTATATCGGAGGGATAGATATTCGGCGTGTGCGGCTTCAGGATCTGCGGGCACGGATCGGGTACGTTCCGCAGCAAAGCAACCTTTTCAGCGGCACGGTGGAAAGCAACTTGCGCTACGCGGATGAGGATGCCGATGAGGAAGCGATGCGCATTGCCCTTGTGGTCGCGCAGGCAGAGGATTTCGTGCTCACGCGGCCGGAGGGGCTCATGGCAGAGGTGTCGCAGGGAGGGATCAACTACTCTGGTGGGCAGAAGCAGCGCTTGAGCATTGCGAGGGCGCTGCTCAAGCGGCCGCCCATTTACATATTCGACGACAGCTTCTCCAACCTGGACTACCGCACCGATGCCCGCCTGCGCCGAGCGCTGCGGCAGTACGTTGCTGGAAGCACTGTGTTCATCATTTCCCAGCGGGTGGCAACGATCAAAGATGCCGACCTAATCCTGGTGTTGGATGAGGGTCGGCTGATCGCCCAGGGCAGGCACGAAGAGCTGATCCAAACTTGCCCGGTCTACCGTGAGATTGCGGCATCTCAGCTGAAGCTGCAGGGGGTGGTGGCGTGAGCGTGCCAGGCCCGCGCTCAGATGGCCGCAGGGAGTTCCATTCACCTGCCGCAGCAGCGCGCCTGCGCGGCGGTGGGCCACGGCACATGATGGGGCCGGTGGAGAAGCCCCGGGATTTCCGCGGCACCTTGCGCAAGTTGGTGCGCTATATGGGCCCGTATCGGCTGGCCATTGTCTTTGTCGTGCTGCTGGCCGGTGGTTCCACGACTTTCTCCATCTTCGGGCCGAAGGTTCTCGGGACGGCGACGACCAAGCTGTTCGAGGGCTTGATGGCTCATCTGGCTGGCGCCGGCGAGATCGACTTTGTGGGCATTGGGCGCGTTTTGATCAAGGTCTTGGCGCTATACCTCGCTTCAGCGGTGCTCAGCTACCTGCAGGGCTGGATCATGACGAAGGTGGCCGTCACGATCACCTACAAGTTGCGGCGAGATATGATGGCCAAGGTGCACCGCATGCCGTTCCGCTATTTCGACGGCACGACCCATGGCGAGGTGCTATCGCGACTGACCAACGATGTGGACACGGTGAACCAAAGCCTGAGCCAGAGCCTGACGCAGCTTGTGACGTCCACCGTCACGGTTATTGGCATCCTGGCGATGATGCTCAGCATCAACTGGCAGATGACACTCGTCGCACTTGTCACACTGCCGCTGTCCACTGGCGTTGTTGTGGGCATTGTGCGCCGGTCACAGCGGTTGTTCGCCCGCCAGCAGGAGTACCTCGGGCATGTGAACAGTCACGTGGAGGAATCCTTCAGCGGCCACACGATCATCAAGGCCTTCAATGCCGAGGAGCGCGCGACCAGGCAGTTCGAGAAGCTGAACGACACGCTTTACAGCGCGGCCTGGAAGGCTCAATTTCTCTCAGGCATCATGATGCCGGTGATGGGCTTCATAGGCAACCTCGGCTATGTGGCCGTGGTCGTCCTGGGTGGGTACCTCGCGGCGCGTGGCCGGCTGGCGCTGGGTGACATCCAGGCATTTATCCAGTACGTGCGTTCTTTCAACCAGCCGATCACTCAGCTTGCCAATATCTCCAACGTCTTGCAGCAGATGGCGGCTGCGGCCGAGCGCGTATTCGATTTCCTGGCGGAGGCTGAGGAAATGCCGGAACCGGCGGCGCCACTGGTGCTGGAGAAGGTTGCTGGCCGGGTGGAGTTCCGAGATGTGCACTTCAGTTACGTGCCGGACAAACCGGTCATCAAGGGCTTTTCTGCAGTGGTGGAGCCAGGGCAGAAGGTGGCGATCGTGGGGCCAACCGGTGCCGGCAAGACCACTCTGGTGAAGCTTCTCATGCGCTTTTACGATGTCGACCAGGGCGCAATACTCATTGATGGGCACGACATCAGGGAATTCAGGCGAGCGGATCTGCGCCGCCTGTTTGGGATGGTCTTGCAGGATACATGGCTTTTCAATGGTACCATTATGGAGAACATCCGCTACGGGCGGCGCGATGCTACAGATGAGGAGGTTATTGAGGCAGCGAAGGCAGCGCACATTGACCGCTTTGTGAGAACCCTCCCGGAGGGGTATCAGACGGCGATCAACGAAGAGGTGACGAACCTCTCGCAGGGACAGAAGCAGCTGCTCACGATCGCGCGGGCGATCCTCGCTGACCCGCGTATCCTCATACTGGATGAGGCCACAAGCGCTGTCGATACGCACACCGAGCTCTTGATCCAGCGGGCAATGCAGAACCTCATGCGCGCGCGCACCAGCTTCGTCATCGCCCATCGGCTCTCAACTGTGCGCGATGCTGATCTCATCCTTGTCATCCGCGAGGGCAATATCGTGGAGCAGGGCACCCACGAGGAGCTCTTGGCGCGCGGTGGCTTTTACGCTGAGCTCTACAACAGCCAGTTCGAGCAGCTTGGCGAGCCGGAGCTCATGGCAGCCAAACAGCTTTGAGAGCAGTGCGCGGGAGCGCTCAGCGGGCCTTGGCAGCGAGGGCCCGCAGGGCTTCCAGGAGCTTGGCGTTTTGGGCTGGCAGGCGCGTGCCGAGGCGCACGTAGGTGGGCAGGCCAAAGGACGAGCAACTGCGCACCAAGATCCGCTCTTGCCAGAGCTCTTCCCTGATGCTGCTCGCGCTTCCCACCTCTACGAGGAAGAAATTGGCATCCGTTGGCAGGGCGTTATAGCCGAGAGCAAGCAGGCCCTCACGCAGATCCTGCGTGAGGGCACGCAGCTCCTGCCATGTGCGGCGGTAGTAGTCCAGGCTTTCCAGCGCCGCGATCCCGGCCTCCTGGGCGGTAGAAGCTATGCTCCAGGGCGGCTGAACTCTCGCCAAGGCCTCGATAATGGTGCTGGGGGCGAGGATGTACCCCAGCCGAAGCCCTGCCAGCGCGTAATCCTTGGTCATGGAACGGATGAGCACCAGGTGAGCGCTTTCCAGAAGCGGCACCGCATCCCAACCTTGAGGGGTGAAGTTCACGTAGGCTTCGTCTATGACGAGTAAAGCGCCCACCTCGGCGCAGGCAGCCAGGAGGGCCGCGACCTCTTGTGGCCCGCAGTACAGGCCCGTGGGGTTGTTCGGGTTGCACAGCCACACGAGCTGGGGGCTGAAGCGGCGCACCAGCTGCACAGCTCTATCGCAATCTGGCCGAAAGCCCGCGGCAGGTGGCGCGATTGTGAAGAGCACCCGGCCGCCTGCGAGCTGGCAAGCGTAAGCGTATTCCGCAAAAGTCGGGCCGAGGATCAGGGAGTGGCGCCCGCGCTCCGCCAGGGATAGCGCAACCAGCCAGATGGCCTGCGAGGCCCCGCTTGTCACGAGAACCTGCTCGGGGTGCAGCCCATGGTGCGTGGCCAGCCGCTCGCGCAGGGCCCAGGCGGCGCTATCAGGGTAGCGGGCCACGTCTGCTTTGGCCACAGCCTCAAGGACCGCTGGCGAAGGGCCAAAGGGGTTGGTGCAGACGCTGAAGTCGAGCACCTCATCCGGCGAAACCCCGGCCTCTTTCAGGGCGCGGTAATCCAGCCCGCCATGCTGCGGCGGCCCCAGCGACGAGGCGGCACCGCTAAGGGAGATAGCCATGGCAGGCCGCCCGCAGGCAGAGGAGCATGCAGGCAAAGGCGATGGCCACGGCCACTGCCCAGCGCATGATGGCAAAGCAGCGGGTGATATCTTCGGGCTGTGGTGCACGGGAGCCACCCTCCAGGCGGTAGTGCCCCAGCTTTTCCAGGGTGACGCCGAGAGCGCCAGCCATGGCCGCCATGGTCCAGCCGGCGTTTGGGCTTGCCGTCCGGCGGTGCTGGGCAAGCGTGGTGCGCAGGCTGCCGCCGGCGTCCTCGCGGCTCAGGGCGGCAGCAAGGCAGATGAAGAGCGCCGTCAGCCTGGCCGGAAAGTAGTTGAGGGCATCGTCGAGGCGGGCCGCGAATTTGCCCAGGTACTCGTGCCTTGCATCCCTGTAGCCAATCATGGCATCGCAGGTGTTGGCGAAGCGGTAGGCCCACGCCAGCGCCAGGCCACCCAGGGCGTAGTAGCACAGAGGAGCGGTGATGCTATCGGTGATGTTTTCCGCCAGGGATTCGATTGTCGCTGCGGCGACAAGTGAAGGGGGCAGGGAAGAAGTCTCGCGGCTGACAAGATGAAAGCCGACCAGCTCTCGTGCGGCTGGCAAGTCTCCCTTTTGCAGCGCAAGCTGCACGCGCTTGCCTGCGGCAAAGAGTGCGCGGATGGAAAAGGTCACCTTGAGCACGGGGATGGCCCAGAGCCAGCGCAAGGGCAGTCCCGAGCGCTCGGCAACGAGCCAGGGTAGCCCAAAAAGCAAGATCCCCACGAGCACAAGCGCGGCCCCACGAATAAGCTGGCGCGCAGGCCTCCCCCTCGGTTTGCGCCCGGCCGTGAGAGCGATGTAGTGGCCCATCCAGCCCACTGGATGGAACCGAGTTGGCGGCTCGCCGAGGGCCAGGTCCAGCGCCACAGCACCCAAGAGCGTTACCAGTTGCCAGGTCATGGTACCTCCTGCGGCCAGCGTGGGCCTCCGCCAATCACCCTGCACAGCCGGTGTGCCGGCCTGCCAGGAAGGCGGCTCAACAGGTAGGGCAAGGCCTCTTGGGCCCCTTCCGGATGCAGCAGGACGCCTATGAGCGTGCCGCTGTGAGCGACGCAAACGCCCAGCGCCCCGGCTCTCTTGGCCAGCTGCAGCACGCTCTCGAGCTGCGGCTTGTACAGGATGGCCTGGTGAGCGAGCGCGCTCTGCGTTGCCGCCTGGCCGACCAGGACGGGATCTGCGCTGGCGATGCCTGCCTGCAGCGTGGCGAATGCCTCTTTGTGCAGTGGCGCGAGGCGGGCTAGCGTGCCGGTGCAATCGGCGCTGTTGAAGGCGAGGGTATCGACAAAGCCGCCCCAATCCAGCACGAGGACGGCAAGCTCTGGCGGTGGGCCAAGCGGCTGCATCAGCTGGCCATCCCGGTGCGCAAGGAGCGCGAGCCCTTCCCAGGCAATGCTGTCTGTTGGCTCAACGGCCAAGGCGAGCCGTGTGGCCTCTTCCGGGGAGAGGGGGGAGCCAAGCAGCCTGGAAAGCGCAAAAAGAGCCGCCAGAATATCGGCGCTACTGCTTGCATAGCCCTTGCCTTCCGGCAGAGCGTGGTGCCGGTGGATGTGCACATCGGCGCCGGTGCAGCCCAGGCTCTCCATGGCCAGGCTCACGGCTCGGTGAGTCTTGCTCATGCTCGGTGGGGCCAGCACCAGCCCTGTGCCTGGCCGGGCGACGACGGAGACTTCGGCGAAGAGATCTATCGGGCAGGAGACAAGGCAGGGCACGCCGTCGAGCGTGCCCTGCACGAGCTCCCCGCAGGTGCCGGGCATTCTGACCGCGAGGGAGCACGTTTGCCTACTCCCTGCTAAGGGCGAGGTCAAGGAACCAATGGCCATCTTTTTGCCAGACTTGCCTGTGGGAGATGCGCAACTGGTGCCGGAAGAAGGGCCCGGC
>JAPWUW010000146.1 GCA_028275325.1 Anaerolineae bacterium
GTCGATGAAGAGCCGTACCCCGTCGTCGCTGGCCACGCTGAAGCGGTAGGAGCCTCCTTCGAACGGGAGCATTGCCGTCCACCGGGCCGAGAAGTCATCAGCCGGCACGCCAGCAGCTGGAGAGCCCCAGCCCCAATCCCAGTTGATGGCACTCTCATCGCGCACCACCGCCGGAGCGCCGACCAACCAGGGGTTTGCGTAGTACTCCGCCCGCCAAGCGCCAGGGGCTGCACCAAGGGCCGCCTTCGGCGAAAAGCCGCCAGAGGCCACAGCCAACACGAGGAGCAACGCGAGCACAATTATGCCTTTCCTTTTCATCCTGCCACCCTCCCACCTCTTCTGCGCCCTCGCCAGCAGCTGCTGTGGGTTAAGCTGCCTGCGCCACTGCAGCCGCCTGAGCGAAGCCTCACCTATACATACTTGTAAGGGGAGCAGGACGCGCAACTTTACAGCAAAGAGGGCTCAGGGGCATTCCAAAGCGGTCCTCAACGCAGCTGCGCACCAAGAGAGGGAGCAGCTCAACCCATGAGGAGCCTCTGCACGAAACGGACGCTCTCGGCAGCCCACCGCTCCTCGCGC
Source organism: Anaerolineae bacterium (assembly GCA_028275325.1). Lineage (GTDB taxonomy): Bacteria > Chloroflexota > Anaerolineae > DRVO01 > DRVO01 > JAPWUW01. Next base: position 580 of record JAPWUW010000146.1, read on the forward strand.
GCGATTGTCTCCTCCAGCGTGTCGGCGGGCGGCGGCCACAGCTCGATGATTGCGCTCAGCGGGCGCTGTGCCCGGGCCACGCACTCCAACACCCCCGGCACGTCCAGCGCGCCTGTGCCAAGCGGGCAGCCCTCCACGACGAACCCGAGGCCGTGCTCGAGCCGCCGCACGCGGAAATCCTTGAGGTGCAGGCTCACTGCCCATGGTGCCAGTGCGTCAACAACGACGCCAGGTGGCTCAAGCACGCCGATTGAGTTTGCCGTATCCAGGCAAATCCCAGCCCAAGGCGAGGCAAGCGCCTCCATAATGGCGACGAGCTCCTTCGCCGTGTGCTTGCCATGGTTCTCCAGCGCAAGCACGATCCCGGCATCGGCAAATGCCGGCAGCACCTGCAGGAGAAGTGCCTCGACCTCCTGCGCGCTCCCGGCGCGGCCGTGCAGCTCGGGCACTGTACGGACGAGGCGGCTACCCAGCGCTCGCGCAATGCTCAAATAGGCCATGAGCTCACCGGGGTCCACAGTGCGTAGCCCGACCTCGAGCTCTACTCCCAGGCCTGCGGCAAGCTCCCTCAATGCAGCAAGCTCCACCTCTGGCAGGGCCTGCAGGCAGATATTGTCGCAGATCTGGACCACATGCACCCCCAGTGCCTGGGCGCGCCGAACGAGCCCCTCTGGCCCGAGCGGCCGCGATGGGCGCCTGCCTGGCATGCCCACAGCCCAAGGGTAGGTGTAGGAGCCAATGCCCAACCGGAAGAGATTGCTGGCGCCGGCTGCAGCGCTCATTCAGCACTTTCCCCGCGAACAATCGCCTGCACGCTGCTGCGTATGGCCTCGGGCTCAAGGAGGGCACGCCAGTCTGGCCGGAAAAGCCGTTCTCTCCCCCGGCTTACGGCAAGTTTCGCTCCATCCGAAAGAGGAATATCGGCTTCCCCAAAGAACATGGCGAGGTTGATCCGGATGTGGCCAAGCAAAAAATCTCTTGCGGCAAGCGGCGGCACACCCCGGCGCACAACCTCGTCATAGGCTTCGCGCACAAGGCTCAGGCAAGGCGCCGCAATGCTCTCTGTGAGCACCGGCTCGAGCAGGACCATCTGCTCAAGCGTCAGCCGATGAGCCCGCAGGACCGGGTGGAAAATGCGCCGAGCGATCGCCTCTCCACGGGCGTAGTCCGCCTCCTGGCCCTGGACGAGGGCGCACACTATGTTTTGCCTGGCCTGCCCACAGCCACCGAAGAAATCTCGCCTTTTTTCCGGATCATTCTCTTCCTGAAAGACCGCCGGGTGGCAGGGGTGCACCACGAAGTAGGCGATGTCCTCGCGGGCCGGTAGCACCCCGGCAAAAGGAGCGGCAGGATCCAGGCAAATGATGAGCGCACCCGCCCGAGCAAAGGGCACCACCTGCTCCCTTGCCACCTGCCCGATGAGCGCATCTGGCACAGCCAGAATAATGGCTTCCGCCGAAGCCACAGCCTCGCGAGCAGGCACCGGTTCCACCCCCTCTGCGCGCAGCCTCTCCTGCCCGGCCGGGCTCTCCACGCACAGCACCTTGTATGCCGCCTCGCCCTGAAGGTTAGCGCGAATGCGCGCGCCCATCTTCCCGGCTGCACCGAACAGAGCAATCGTCGTCATCCTCGTCCTCCACCCCATCTAAGGCGCGAATTCGATAAGCCTCCCGGTGGCTGCGGAGCGATATGCCGCATCCACAAGCTCCACCGTCCGCAGGTTGTCCGCCGCAGTTGTCTCAACTGAGCCTTGCCCGCGCAAAGCCTGCAGGAGGTTGGCCTGGCAATCGACGATGCTTGCGTGCACAAGCGCGTATTCGGGGTCGGCCCAGGGGTAGCGCTTGGGTGGGTACCGCCGGGCGAAGGTACCATCTCGCGTCGTCAGCCGCAGCCAGCAATCGGGCGCAACCTCTGCAGAGCCCCGCTCCCCCTCTACGAAGATAAAGGTTTCCGGGAAGCGCTCCCGCTCGCTCACGGTGGCGTAGCTCATCTGGCAAATGACAGTGCAGCCAGTGTGCATGCGCATCATCACGGTGGCGACGTCCTCGCCCTTGATCCCTGGATTGATGCGCGCCACCGTGCACCAAAGAGCCTGCGCCTCCCCAAAAAGGAACCGTGCCACATCAAGGAGGTGGCTGCCCATGTCGCTCAGGATAAAGCGCTCCAGCTCCCGCAGGAAAGGCTGGTTGTCAAACACCGGGAAGCTGCAGCAGAACTCTATGCGCGCTCGGAAGGGGTTACCTATCTCGCCGCGGGCAAGGAGGGCGTGCAGTTGCCGGATCGGCCTCTGCCAGCGCCAGTTCTCGTGCACGAAAAAAGGCACACCGTGCGCCTGGCAGGCCGCCACCATGGCCCTAGCATCCTCAAGCGTTGGTGCCATTGGCTTCTGGCAGATCACGGGCAGCCCGTGCGTCGCCACCAGCTCGACCAGCGGCCGATGGGAATCAGGGCTGGTGATGACATCCACAAAGTTCAGCTGCTCGCGCCGCAGCAGTTCCTCCGGGTCATCGTACACAGCCGGGATGCCAAACTCCGCCGCAAGCGCCTCCGCCCGCGACCGCGTGCGGTTGTAGATCGCCACGCACTCCACCCCGGGGAGCTCCCGCCAGGCCGCAAGCTGAAAGCGCGCCCAGAACCCAGCTCCGAAGACGGCAAACCGCATTACGTCTTTCACTCTTTTTTACTCCTCCTATTTCTTCTTATTGCTCGCTGCTCACGATGGCAAGCCCGTAGGGCAGAAGCTCCAGGCGCAGCTCGGCCCCCTGCCTGCGCCAGGCATCTGGCTCCTGCGCCCAGAAAGCCTCCGGCGCAGCCAGTGCAGCCGAGGCGTTGCGCTCATCCAGGAACCGCACTCGGCCCTCGACCCCAAGCCCGCGCACCAGGACTTGCTGTGTCTGACCTGAGAGGTTGGCCACTATGAGCTGCAAGTTGTGCCTACACCGTAGGGCCAATGCCTCCACTGCAAGCGGCTTGCTCACAAGTGTGGGCAGCACCAGAGCACTGGCGCAGCGCCCGACCGCTGCCAGGGTGTGGTAAACCGGGTAAACGGTGCCTGGGCTGGATGGGCAGCGCTGCGAGGTCGGTGAGCCCGCTTCCCCCGCCATCACGCCGCGCCAGCCGACTGTTTCGTAGTAGGTAACGCTCGCAGCCCCGGCTTCCGCCAGATGCCGGAGGCTGCCCACAGTCCAGCCGGCGCCAAGCAGCGAAAACTGCCGCCTATCGACGCTGGCCGGCAGCTCTCCGGAAGCAGGCTCGTCTGGCGCGCCGTGTGGGTTGAACCGCGGCCGCAGCGTGACAGGACTGACGGCAACCGGCCGGCCGCCGCCCACTCGCTTGGCGCTCCCAAGCACCCACCGCTGGGCCGGCAGGTTCTCGATAATTGAGAAAGTGTCGCTCGAGTGCACCTGCGGGTTCAGCGAGAAGCAGATCATCTCAGCAGCTTCCGGCAGGGGGTTCCGGTTCAGTTCAGCGAAATAGAGGTTTGTCCCAGCAGCAAAGCGCGCCTGCGGCGCCGCCATCTGCAGCCTTTCCCTCGCAAGGGCAAAGGAGCGCTCGTCCGTGCAGGGCCGCTCCCTGTCAAGCACGAGAAAGCGGCAGATAGGAGCATTGAGCCCGAGCAAGAGCTCCTGCAACAGGCCCAGTTGCGCCGCTGCCCCGCCCGAAAGGAACAAGGCGATCTCCAGCGGCACCGAGAGCGCCTCAGCCTCGGAAGCCGCAGCCCGAAGTCTCTGCTGCCACCCCTCAGACGCCAGGTCCAGGTCCAGCCGGAGGTGCGCAAGGCCCAGCGCCCGCAGCCGCTGCCGCTGCTCCCGGGAGTGGCCCGGCGTCCCTTCTGGCAGCGCGAGCCCGATAGCCGGCAGAGGCCCGAGCGGTTCCCGGCCAACTTCGACGAAGGTCGGCTCATCCCATCCCCGAGCCGGGCATTCGTAAGCTGCTGCATTCCCGCGCAGGCAAAGCCGCGCCTTTTGGTGCACCTCCTCCCCAGCAGCAATGAGCACCGGATGTGGCAATTCGAGCGGCGTGGAGTAAATCTTGAAGGAGGCATCCGCCCAGTTGCGCTGATCCTCCATCTCGAATACGTCCCCAACAAGCTCCACCCGAGCCCACACGTCCGGGTACACTGGGTGCTCCAGAGCCACCAGCTCCTTGAACGGCTGATGTGGGGCGACGTACAGCGGGAAGGTCCCCTCGGCCCTCCTGCCATCCGTATGCTCAACGTAGCAGCGTGCACCGGCACACTCCTGTACCGGGTGCAGCACACATATCCCGATGCGGTTGCGCAGGAAGGAGCTGAGCGCGGCCCCATCCATTTGGTAGGTTATCTGCCCCGTCTTCTCCCCCGCGATCTGCCCCTGCCAGCGGAAGGCAATATCCCCTTGGCGATGATCTGCCACGAAACTGAGGGCAAAGGAGCGCTCCTTCTGCGCCACCTCAAGCTGGGAGATGGTGACAGGCACCGTGCGCCAGTACCTGTCGCGCACGGCAACGTAGATCCGCCGGACTACCTCCCTCTCTCCAAGCCGGATGTAGCGCAGATCGCCACCCGCTGGATCGAACCAAAGCGTCAGGGGGCCAGCCCGCAGCGGCAAGAGGCGTGGTGCTGGCCCCCCACCGTAATACAGCACATCGAGGTTCACCGAACCAGGCCTCCATGCAGTGTGCACCAACAACCAGCATGGCTTGTCGATATGCTAGCCCTAGCTCCTGGCACTGTCCAGCGCGTTGGAGCCGCGCAAGCCTGACAGCACCGTCCAGCTGCTGGCCACGGTTCACCAGGTCTGGCTCCCTGTGCGCCAAAAGCAAAGCCTGAAGCGCCCAAGCAGCCGGTTGCCGCGCGCAACCTGCGCCTGTTGTCCCTTGCCCAGCGTGCATTTCGGCATGGCCGCCCAAGGACGGCGCTCAATGGGGCACTGCCTTGGGGATCGCAGTCGGCCAGCTGGTATTGCCAAGGCCGTGCAAATGGCGCATCATCTGGCCCGCACGGCGCATAAGCGAGGCTCACCAGGGCCGTGCGAGAGCCAAAGGGGGTCCCCATGTCCACGGGTGGAAGGCTGGAAAAGATCGCGGCCAGCGCAGCGCTGGCAGGTGCAGGCACGCTTTGGGGGCTTGGCTTCCCCCTCGGCAAGGTCGCGCTGCGCGAACTGCCACCAGCCACGATTGTGTTCTATCGCTTTGCGCTCGCCTCGGCCCTGCTCATGCCCATGGCCTTGCGCGCACAGCCAGCCCCGGCCCGGCGAGATTGGTTGCTATTCTTGCTCACCGCGCTCCTCACAGTGCCGCTCACCTTTACCCTGCAATTCGTCGGCCTGCAGTACACTAGCGCCGCCAGCGCTGCCCTCATCATGGGCATGGCCACGCCCATGCTCGCTGTTTCCGCCGTGTTCCTGGATGGCGAGAGCCTCTCACCAGGAGGCTGGGCAGCGGTGCTGCTCTCCACGCTCGGCGTGGCGCTTGTTGCCAGTCGGCCGAGCGAGCACGGGCTTCTGGGGGATGGGCTCGTCCTTCTCTCGGCTGCAAGCGCTGTGGCCGGCATTCTGCTCACGAAAAAGTTGCTCCGTCGCTACTCGGCCCTCACTGTCACCGCTTGGACCATCTTCATTGGCGCGGCCGGGCAGCTGCCGCTCGCTGTGCTCAGCGAGGGCTGGCTAACCATTCCGCGCACTGGGCCAGTATGGGCAGCCCTGCTCGCGATGGGCTTTGGATGCTCGGCGCTCACCTACATCCTCTATAACTGGGGGCTCGCCAGGGTTGGGGCAGCCAATGCTTCCGTCTACCTCAACTTGGAGCCAGTCGTCGGCGCCCTTGTGGGAGTATCCTTCCTGCACGAGCGGCTGAGCGCAGGGGGTGTTCTTGGCGGGATATTGGTGGTGGCTGCCGCAGCATACGTATCGCTTCCAGGCACTTCCAGCAAGCAGGTTCGCCCCCAGGGCGCAAGCTTCCTGCGCAAGCCCCGGCTGCCCGGGTAGAAGGTGCCTTCGCACTTTACACC
>JAPWUW010000147.1 GCA_028275325.1 Anaerolineae bacterium
GGTACTTCCTGCGGCAGGTCATGGAGGGGCGCGCCAAGATCACTCAGGAATGGGTAGACAAGTTCCTCATCTGCACAACGTGCGAGTACTGCAACGTTCGCTGCCCGGTGGAGCTGCCGATCGAGCCGGCGTGGCTCACGATGCGCGGCAAGCTGATCCAGGAGGAAAAGCGGCAGACCTTCCCGCCTTTTGAGATGATGGCGGCTTCGCTGCGCAAGGAGCGCAACATCTGGGCTGCCTTCGCCAAGGACAGGGATGCCTGGCTGCCGGCCGAGCTAAAAGCCGCCCTGCCCGAGCGCGCTGAGATCGCCTACTTTGCCGGCTGCACCGCCTCCTACGTGGAGCCGGATATCGCCAGGGGCACCGTGGCGCTCCTGCGGGAGGCGGGCGTCCAGTTCACCTACCTGGGCCCCGAAGAGGCCTGCTGCGGGATCCCGATGCTCGTCGCTGGCAAGTGGGATGTCTTTGCTGAGATCCTGCGGCACAACGTGCAGGCCATGCAAGAGCGCGGTGTGCATACGGTCGTCACCTCATGCCCGGCCTGCTGGCTCTCCTGGGCGCAGTACTACCCCCAGTGGGCAGGCAAGCTCGGGCTCGACTACCGCATCGAGGCCAAGCACTACAGCCAGCTCCTTGCCGAAGCCATCGATGCCGGCAAGGTGCAGTTCAAGCAGGAAGTGCCCCTCACCGTCGCCTACCACGACCCGTGCCACATGGGGCGGGCAGGCGGCATCTACGAGGAACCGCGCCGGGTGCTCCAGGCCATCCCCGGCATCAGGCTCGTGGAGATGGAGCACAACCGCGAGCAGGCTCACTGCTGCGGCTCGGTGCTCACGCTCATCGGCGAGCCGCCTGTGGCCAAGGTGATCGGCGACATCCGCCTGCAGGAGGCGGAGGCTGCCGGCGCGCAGGCTGTGGTGGCCAGCTGCCCCTGCTGCGAGTTCCAGTTCCGCGTCACGGCGGCGCGCACCGGGCGCAACCTGCCCGTCTACGACCTGGGGGCGCTGGCCGCGCGCTCGCTTGGCATCTCCCTGCCGGATCACACGGAGCAGGTGCTGTACATGTGGTCCGTGTTCGAGGCCATGATCGAGCTCATGACCCCGCAGGGCATGGCGGCACTCATGCGCTCGCTCCTGCCAGAGATGTTTGCGGCCATGCCCGGGTACATGCTGGCGATGATGCGGCTGGGCAAGCGCCTGCCCGGGATGCTTGCGCTCATGGGCAAGGCCATGCCGCGCATGATGCCCCTGCTCATGCCCACAGTGATGCCCAAGGTCCTGCCCTCGATGCTCGAGCGCATCGGCAGCCAGATCAATATGCCGGAAAGCATGCGCGCCCAGATGCCGGCCCTCATGCCGGCCGTCATGGAAAACCTCATGCCGCACATGCTGCCCAAAGTGGCCCCGCTCCTTGTGCCGGATATGCTCGCTTACATAGAGCGCAGCCTCTAACGGGCCGCCGGGGCACCTCCCCCGCCCCTCGCCTGAGGCAAGGCTGGCTCTGCCGGGGCGAGCAGCGCCGCCGCAGCCCTCGGTGGCCAAAAGCAGCGGCGGCGCCGCAGAGCGCCTCTTGCCTGCTGGAGCCTTGGCCCAACACGAGGGGCGGGCTCTCAGCCTTGCCCGGGGATGAGCCGCAGGTGGAGTCTCCCCTCACGGCTTGGCGCCCGCCAGGAGAAGGCCACGCGCCGCACGTCCTGCGGTCCCTCGGCGAGGTCGACGTTGGCGAACTCCTCCACGCGCACCTCTACTGCTGCCTCCTCGTACTGGACGCGCAGGCAGGCGCGGCTGCCGCGCAGCAGCACATACCCGGGGCCGAGCTCAACCTGGGCGAAGGTGATGAGCGGGCTTTCGAGCATGCCAGGGCCACTCCCAAAGCGGGCCAGATCCTCGAGCTCCACCCAGCCTGCCGGTGGCTCCCTGTGCAGATAGATGCGCCTCTGCAGCGAAGCCAAACCCGCCTCCTGCGGGTATGCCTCGCGCAGCTCAAGTGCCAGGCAATCCTTGGCTGGGCTTGCAATGTGGGCAATGAGGGTGGCACGCCGCTCCTTGCCCGGCAGCTGCCCATGCCCGTTCGCCACCGGGACGCTATGCCCGAGCCAGGAGGCCGCAAGGTGCTCGTAGCGCTGGGGCCCGAAGTAATCGCGCGTGTAGCGCCCGGCGCCAAGCTCGGCCACCAGGGATTCCCCAGCCAAGTGCACGATGAAGCTGCCCACATCGAGCTGGTTGTGCATCTCAGCGTTGTGGCCACCCTTGGCCGCAAGCACAAGCGCCTCCGGGTCCGCGGGGTCGTAGCGCGCGATCATCCACTGCATGCCGCGGAAGTAATCGTGCGGCGCGGGCGTTGGCGCTGCGGCGGCCGGATCCGGCCGGCAGAAAAGGGAGCGCAACGCCCAGGTGAGGCTTTCCTTCTCGGGCTGCAGCGGCTGCACGTTCGCCAGGCCCTCGAGCTCCGGGATGCCGAGCCGCCGGCCAAGGTAGGCCAGGTGGGCGCGGCAGAAGTGCACGTTGCGCGAGCAATCGGAAAAGTTGACGTAGCGGCCAGGGCTCAACACCGTGCGCAAGGGGTAGCGCGCGATCTGCCCGATGGCCTCTTCATCCAGGAAGCTCACCTGCCCATCCGTGCGGCTCTCCACAAGGTGAGCGAGGACGGTGTAGTAGCCAAAGCCGTAGGACCAGTACCCTGGGCCCTCGCTTGAGCCGCCATCCTCGTCGAAGGTGGCGAGGTAATCGTCGAGCGAGCGGGCCGCCTTGGCGATCATGGCGGCAAGCCTGGCAGGGCTCTTTTCCAGATATATGGCCGCCCCCACCACGCCGCCGTTGCAGACGGCGTTCCAGTTATTGACGTCTCGCCGCGCAGTGTTGTAGAGCCACCAGAAGTCGTGGCGGGCAAGGTACGGGCGGAAGCAGCGCCGATCCACCTCGCTGCGGATTCTCCGCCTGAGCGCCGGCTCGAGCCGCTCTCCCAGGAGGTGATCGAGCTCGGCAAGCTCCAGGGCCGTCATGGCCACGCCGAGGTCGATGATGGGGTCATCGACATCGGCAAGGTCGAGCTGGTGGGCCGGAAGCGCCCAGGAGCTTTCCTCGCAGATCGCCCAGGCGTAATCGAGTATCGCATCCAGGAAGCGGCCCTCCCACTCCAGGCACTCGGCAAGGGCCAGGTTTGCCAGGGCCTGCCGCCTGGCGGCGCGCGGCCGCTCGTACGTTTCTCTCTGCCCGGTGCGCTTGCACTCCAGCCAGAGCGTCGCCGGGAGCGGGGCGGGCTGGGAGGCGCTGGCCCTCTCGGCAGCCGCAAGAAGCGCGCTGCAGAGCGGCCCGCCCAGTGCACTTGCGGCCTTGGCCCAGTCCTCCCGCCTGTGGCCGGGCGGGAATGGCAGCTCTCCCCTGGCCTGCAAGAGCGCTGCTTCGATATCGGCGGGGTTGTAGCGGCTCAGCATGGCCCGGGCAGCCTAGCGCGCGTAGGGGTCGGCCGCATCCCGTAGGCCGTCGCCCAGGAAGTTGAAGGAGAGAATTGCCGTGACCACGGCAACCCCCGGGACGAGCAGCCACGGCGCTAGCGCCACCGTCTGTAGGTTCTGCGCTTCCTGCAGCAGCACGCCCCAGCTCACAGTGGGCGGCCGCAGCCCCAGCCCGAGGAAGGAAAGGCTCGTCTCCCCGAGGATCATGCCGGGTATCGAGAGCGTGAGCGAGGCGATGATGTAGCTCAGGAACGCGGGCAGCATGTGGCGCAGGATGATGCGCAGCTCGCTTGCGCCCTGGAGCCGCGCCGCCATGACGTAATCCTCCTCGCGCACGGCAAGGAACCGCCCGCGCACCACGCGCGCGAGCCCCGTCCAGCCGATGAGCGAGAGCAGCACGACGATGGCGAAGTACCTCTGCACGGTCGTCCATTCCCGCGGCAAAGAGGCGCTCAGGGCCATCCAGAGCGGGATTGTCGGTATGGAGCGCAAGAACTCTATCACCCTCTGGATGATCGTATCGATGGTGCCGCCAAAGTAGCCGGAGACACCGCCAGCCAGTATGCCGATGGCAAAGCTCACGAAGACGCCAAGCAGCCCGATGGAGAGCGAAATGCGCGAGCCGTAGAGAATGCGCGAGAACATATCCCTCCCGAGGCGATCCGTGCCCAGAAGGTAAACTTTATGCCCCTTTTCCTCCGGCCCGAGGCCAAATAGATGCACATCCGTCTCGAAAAGGCCAAGCATCCGGTACCGGTGGCCCGGCACGAAGAAGTGCAGCTTGTGGATCTTGCTCCTATCAGGCTCGTAGGTGATGACGTAGGTGACCGGGTCACGCGTGCGCTTCAGGCCGTAGACGAAGGGCCCAATGAACTGGCCCTCGTGGAAAAGGTGCACCCTTTGCGGCGGCACAAAGGTGAGCGTCTTCTCATAGGCGTTGGGGTCATAGGGGGAGAGAAACTCGCAGAAGATGGCCCCGATGTAGAAAAGCAGGATGACCACACCGCCCACGTTGGCGAGCTTGTGCTTGCGGAAGCGCCACCACATGAGCTGCCACTGGGAGGCAACGAATATGCGCTCCTCCGTAGGCGCAAGGGCCTCAGGCGCCTGCGGTTCTGTGACCTTTGCCTTTGCAGGAGTTGCGTCCTGCCCGGCCATGCTCACCTTCCCTCCACTGAGCCAAAGCGAATGCGCGGATCGACGACAACAAGCAGTATATCCGAGATGAGCGTGCCAATGACCGTTAGCACACTCAGCAGGAACACGAAGGAGCCCGCAAGGTACATATCCTGCGAGAGAAGCGCCTTCAGCATGAGCGGGCCATTCGTGGGCAGGCTGAGCACGATCGAGACGATCGTGGCGCCCGAAAGCAACCCGGGCAGCATCCAGCCGACAGTGCTGATGAAGGGGTTGAGGGCTATGCGCACCGGGTACTTGAGGATGAGCTTTGTCTCCCGCAGGCCCTTGGCCCGCGCAGTGATCACATAGGGCTGGCGCAGCTCATCGAGCAGGTTGGCGCGCATCGTCCGGATCATGCCCGCCGTGCCGCTTGTGCCGATGATCGCCATCGGCACCCAGATGCGCTTCATCACCTCCATCACCTTGGCCCAGGTCCAGGGCTGGCCCTCGTACTGAGGCGGGTAGAGCCCACCGAGGTTGACGCCGAAATTGCTCCAGACAAACCACAGCAGCACCAGGGCGAGGAGGAAATCCGGAATGCCGACGCCAATGAAGCCAATGAAAGTGAAGATGTAGTCGCTTATGGAATACTGGTGCGTGGCAGAGTAGATGCCAATGGGCAGGGCCACCGCCCAGATGAAGGCCGTGCTGAGGAGGGCAATTGCCGCTGTGAGCCAGAAGCGATCGAAAATGAGCTCGGAGACGGGCCGGTTCCACTCGAAGGAGACGCCAAAATCCCCGCGCAGCACGCCGCGCACCCACTTGAGGTAGCGCATGTAGATCGGCTGGCCAAGGCCGTAGCGCGCCTTAAGCGCCGCAAGCTCATCCTCCGCCACCCGCTCGCCGCGCGCCTGCAGCTGCGCCACATAGCTGCTCAGGTAATCCCCCGGCGGCAGCTCAATGATGGCAAACGACACAAGCGAGATCATAACCAAGGTTGGGAATGCGTAAAGAATACGCCTGAAAACAAAGCCAAGCATTGTCCGCTCCCAGGAGCTCCTTTACATGCGTTGGGGGGCAATCACAGCCCTTGCCCCCCAACGATGCCAGCAAACCCGCAATTGGCTCAGGCTTGCTTGATGAAGTACTGCTCCGCCCAGCTATCGTTATCGTGCAGTATACAGAAGGTCACAGGGTCTGGCACGTTGCGCATTTGGTTCTTGACGATCGTGATCCCGGGAATGTAGCCGGTGGTGAGGACAGTGTAGGCATTCTTGAGGTAGAGCCGCATGATCTCGTTGATGAGCTCCTGCTGCTTGGCCGGGTCGATGGTGACCTCGATTTCCCTGTGGATCTCGATCATCTTGGCGGCATCCCCCTCTGGTGGGTCGCCCTGCTGGCCCTCTGACTGGAAGTACATCCCCCAGGCCGGTGCCCAGTAGGTGGAGGAGCTCACCGGCTCAAACCAGAGCATGTAGATGAGCCGGGAGAGCCCGGGGTAGGCGGACATCGTGTAGCCGGAGAAGGCGTATTCCCAGGAGTTGATCCGCGGCCACCACAGGTCGTAGGAGACCTCCTCGGGCGCGACCTTGAGGCCAATCTCCTCCCAGTAGCTGGCGATGAGCTGGATTGGATCCATGTAGCCCGCCATGGTATCGATCTTGATGACGAGCTGCTTGCCATCCGGCCGCATGCGGTAGCCATCTGGCCCCACCTCGAGGCCCATCTCATCCAGGAGCGCCTTTGCCTGCTCCGGGTCGTACTTGAGGTGCTCGAAGTACTCCGGCTCAAGCCCGGGGAAGACATCCTCGATCGGCCCGCTCTCGCCGAGGTAGACGAGCTCGTTGATCTCGTCGCGCTTGATGGCGAGGTTGAGCGCCTTGCGGAAGCGCACATCCCGGATGATGTCGCGCAGGACGTCATCGCCGCGCAGGTTCTGGTTCGGGTAGACGATGGCGCCGGTGAGGACCGTGGGGCTCTTGA
>JAPWUW010000148.1 GCA_028275325.1 Anaerolineae bacterium
TCCGACTGCGATGCATACCTCGTGACCGACGTGCCCTATTCTGGGCTAGGGCCAGGGGGGGTGGAGCTTCGTCGGCCAGTGGCCAGAATCATAGGCGAACCTGCGCACGACGAATCCGGCTTGCTGGGCGCTATCCATCGTCTGAATGCCTACGCCAGCTCCCCGTGGCACGTCCCCGCCAGCCGGGCACGCATTGCCTCTGGGTACAGCGCACTGGTCTGGCGCCAGGCTGCAAGGGTAGCTTGCCAACCCGTGATACCCCCGGAGGAGCTCCGTCTTTCCCCCCCGCTTTGCCGCTCCACTTACCACGAACTTCGTCGCGTCGGCGCATGGGTGCGATACTTCAACCTCCATGGCAAGCAGGATGGCCGTGTGTGGTACGGACAAGTGGATGAGCTACTGCGAGGCCGCTCCGAGCAGTTCCCGGCTGCGGTCACAGCTCAAGATGTGACAACAGCCGATGCAGCAAACTGCCTTGTGCTCACCGAGGCCTGCTATGGGGCTACGCTCCGCAAAGGCAGCATTGCCCGAAAGTTTTTGCGCCACGGTGCCACCGTGATTGGCTCCACTGCGATGTCCTACGGGGCGCTCGAACCGCCACTGGTCGGGGCCGACCTCCTGTCGCAGCTTCTGTTGCAGGGCCTGAGCTACGGCCTGAGGGCAGACGAAGCTTTGCTCCGGGCGCAACGCCTTTTCGTCGCGACGGTGGCACGCGAGCAAGGCTTCCTCGACGCCGAAGACCGCAAGACCGTGCTCACGTTCGTGCTGCTCGGCAACCCGTTGTTCAGGCTGGCTGAGTGCACCCCCCGGGAGGAGACGCCGGAAACAGGTGAGCCAGAGGCCGTGCCCCTGCAAACTCGTGCCACCTGCTCGCGCAGTTACTCAATCCACGCTGTGCCACACAGCCTCAGGGAAGAGCTGGAATATGTGGCGCACCTATCGGGATTCGGGCCAGAAGATCGGTTTAGGCAAGGAACTTGCAACGGACAGCTGTGGCAGGCAGAAGAAGATGAGCGCTTGCCAAGATCGATCGTGGTACGGGGCACTCTGCCAACCGGCGCAGAGCGCGTGGTGCGTTTCACTCTCAACGGGAACCGGGTTGGCAAGGTCGCAGTGTCACGCTAGGGAAGCAAAGAGGGCAAAAGCATGGAAGTGAGCCAGATAATAGACGAACTCGAGGCTTTGGTGGCTAACGCCTACTACATCCCGTTCACGAGCAAGTGCGTGGTGGACCAGGTACAGGTTCTGAGCCTTATTGATCGGCTCCGAGCCACATTGCCTTCCGAACTGGCTGAAGCGCAGCGCATCAAGCGAGCTCGCGAGAGGATTCTCGCGCAGGCAGAAGCAGAGGCAGAAAACATGCGTCGCCTCACCAGGCAGCAACTGGAGGAGGCGGCTGCAGAAAGCGAGGCAGTCCGCCTGGCAAGAGTGCGGGCGGAGGAAATTGTCCAGGATGGCGAACGCCGCGCACGGGAGATGGCTGCAGCTGCTTTGGAGTACAGTTCGTCCATCTATGCTCGGCTCGAGGCCGATCTCCTTGCTCTGCTCGACGATTTGCGTCGGCGCATGCCCGTTGAAGTCGCCTCAATTGCGCACCGAAGCTGAGGAGCCATCGAAGGAGGGTCAAGGACGTGGTGGCACAAGAGGAAAGTGGTGTGAGGATAGTCGTCGTAGGTGTGGGAGGGGCCGGCTGCAACGCCGTCGACCGGATGATAAGCGTCGAGATCCCCGGCGTCTCGTACCTTGCACTCAACACCGACGCTCAAGCTCTTGCCCGCAATGATGCGCCGCACAAAATCTGCCTCGGTGGCCCGAGGACCCGCGGCCTCGGAGCTGGCGGTGATCCGCAGAAAGGCGCAGAAGCAGCAAATCACTCCCGGGACGAGATCGCCTCCGCCCTTGAGGGGGCCGATCTCGTTTTCATCGCAGCAGGAATGGGCGGCGGCACGGGCAGTGGTGCATCGCCCATCGTTGGGGACATCGCGCGCGCAAACGGAGCCCTTGTCATAGCTGTGGTGACTTTGCCCTTCTCGTTCGAGGGGCACCGCCGCCGGCAGGTCGCCGAGGCCGCAGTTTCTACCCTCCAAGAGCACGTTGACACGCTGATTGTCGTCCCAAACGATCGGCTTCTCTCTTTCACCTCCGAGAAGCTGACTCTGGACATAGCATTCCGCATTGCTGATGACGTGCTGCGCCAGGGCATTCAGGGCATCTCAGAGGTTATCACGAGGCCTGGCCTCATCAATGTGGATTTTGCCGACGTGCGTCGCGTCATGAAGGGCGGCGGCCGCAGCCTCATGGCCGTGTCCCAGGCGAAAGGGCCAGATCGGGCTCTCGAGGCCGCCGCATCCGCAGTTTCCCATCCCCTGCTCGACAGCCAATCGATCGCTGGGGCCCGAGGCATACTGGTCAACATCGTTGGCGGCCCCGACATGACGCTCCACGAGGCGAGCAAGGCGATGGAGCACATCACGGCGCAGGCTGCCGAGGACGCCGAGGTCATCTTTGGCGCCGCGATCGACAACAGCATGGCGGATAGAATCCAGATCACACTCATCGCCACTGGGCTCGCAGAGGAGGCCACACGCCGGCCAGAGCCCGCTCGCGCTTCCATCACCGCTCAAGCTAAGATGGAACGCCCATTGATTGTGCCACGCGAATTCGAGCAAAGGCTCGCTGCGCTGCGGCACCCTGCTTCTGAGATGCCTCAGCCTAACACGCCGTCACCCGCAGTCGAGGCGCCCGTACTGCCCCGCGGTGCCCTCGACATACCTGCCTTCCTCAGGCGGATGCGCAGCGCGCTCTGATGGGATTCGCAAGTGACGTTGCGAGAAAGAGCTTGACGGACGAGCTCAGGAGGTAGGCAGTGGCCCCCGTACCAGCGGAGCTAGAAAGAAAGGCAAGGGCGATACTCAAAGAGCGCTATCCTGGTGTTAGCGGCAAGCTTGCCAGCACGAGTATGCGTCAGGCCAAAACACCAGGCTCAACCACGCAGTACGTCTTTGACTTCGCCAATCAATGCCAGGAGGGCCCAACCAGGGTCCGGATTGTTTTGGACGCCGATGGTCGCTTGCAGAACATCACAGTCACAGCGTAGCCGGCCCCGACGTACACGTTGTCCTCATGGCCACCGGTCTGTGCCTTTGGTTTGGGCCTTGGCTGTGGCACTCGCGTTGGGCCACCTGGCCTTTCACGCAGCAGCTGCCCGCAGCGTATCAGCCGAGAGCCCAGCCACCACTAGGGTGCATACTGTCGCCTGGGGGGAAACACTTTGGTCGATAGCGCAGCTCTACGGGATAACTGTTGAGGAGCTCATGCAGGCCAACGGGATCACCAATCCGGACCTGTTGCAGGCTGGCCAAGTGCTCACTATCCCCTCCGCAACTGCTGGGGCAAGCAAGCCTGCTCCGGCCAGTACCCTCTCTGAACCACGCAAGCACACGGTTAAGCAGGGCGAGACGCTCTACCACATTGCCACATTCTACGGCGTTGGGCTTGAGGAACTAGCCCGAGCTAATGGCATCGCCAACCCAAACCTTATAGTTCCGGGCCAGGAGCTCGTCATCCCCGCCACTACAGGCCAAGATAGCGCAGGGGCAAGGTCAGTGACCGGCTTACTCCCAGCCGGCAGTGCAGGTGCCACCGGTGGTGCACTCGGTTTCAGCATCTGCCCAGTGGAACAGGGGGAATTGCTCTGGCGGGCCGCTTCGGTTGCTGGCGCCTCTTGGGTGCGGGTGCCAATCCGGTGGGCAGCCATCGAGCCCCAGCAGGGATCCTATGATTGGTCTGCAATGGATGCCCTAGTCAACGCGGCCGGCCGATATGGGCTCTCGCTGCTCGTGACTGTGACTGGCAGCCCCGCCTGGGCCGCGCGCAGCGGCGCGGAGGAGGGCGCCGAAGCCCCTCCTGCTCACCCCACGAGCTATGCGGCGCTGCTTGGAGCCATGGCAGCCCGTTACGGGAGTGCCGTAGGCGCTTACGAGATCTGGAGCGAGCCGAACGTCTGGCATGGCTGGGGCGGGCATGGGCAAATGAGCCCCAAGGAGTACCTGTCCTTGCTGCAGGCATCTTACACAGCCGTTAAGTCCGCAGCGCCGCAATCTCTTGTCCTCTTGGCAGGTATGGCAGCTACAGCACTGAACGATGGATGGGAAGCGTTTTCCGACCTGTCGTTCCTCGCGGAACTGTATTCTCTTGGTGCTTCGCCCTACTTTGATGCCGTGGCTGTCCACTACCCTGGTTTCGGCCACGCCCCTGCCGCTTCGCCATCCCCAACTGCCTCAGGGATGGAGAGGGACTGGGCCTACTTCCTCGGCCGCTACCGGCAACTGCGCGCGCTTATGGCTCTCAACGGAGATGGTCATAAGCCCATCTGGTTCACCGAGTTGGGCTGGCCCGTGCATACAGCAGGCTTCGAACCCGACCATGCCATCTCCGAAAGCGAGCAGGCACTGTACCTGAGCGAGGCTCTGCGGCTGCTGCAAGCCGAGCCGTTCGTAAGCGCCATCTTTGTGAACAACCTCAATTGTGGCCCCGCACTGGGTGCTGCCGATGCCCGTGCTGCCTTCAGCCTCTTTCGGCCGGATGGGACACCACGCCCAGCCTATGTAATCCTTGCGCGCGGCAAGAAGACAGCGTATGCACCGTAGATCGCTGAGAGCTGTTCTCGTACCAGCCCTGGCAGCGCTATTCTTTTTGGCTTTGCTCGCCGCCTGTTCTCGGCAGCGCCAGCCGAAAACGCTGGCTTTCTCGCCCTTCCCGATGGTGTTGCCGCCAGTCCAGCCCGGTGAGGCTGACCTGCGCTTGGTCCCCGCGCAGCGGCCCGAACTGGCCGTGCCTACCGCACCCGCCGATGATGCGTCTCCAGCGGACCCCCGTGAAGAAGTGTATCCCCTCAATGTCCTGGTGCTCGGTTTGGATGAACGCGAGAACTCCCACGAAGGTCCTGGGCGAACCGATGCCATCATGTTCGTGTCCGTGGACATGAATCCCTCGAGGGTGACCGTCCTGTCAGTACCGCGAGATCTGTGGGTCGAGATCCCCGGTTACGGTCAAGAGCGAGTCAATGCGGCGTACAGGCTCGGCGAGCTAGCACGCCCAGGTTCAGGGCCTGCTGTCGCCTGCGAGACCATCTCAAACCTGCTCGGGGTGCGAGTGGACCGGTACGTAATCCTCAACTTCCAGGCTGTCAAACAAGGGATAGACGCGCTCGGCGGAATCGAGATAGACGTCCCAGCTGAGATCTGGGATTTCGCCTATCCCACAGACGATAACGGTGTGATGACAGTGCACTTTGCTGCGGGCAAGCAGCATTTGGATGGGGAGCGCGCCCTCCAGTATATGCGCATTCGCCACGGCAGCAGCGACTTCGACCGCATACGCCGCCAGCAGCAAGTGGCAGAAGCAGTCCGTAGGCGCTTGCTGCAGCCCAGCATGTTGGCTAGGATCCCAGGCCTTGTCTCACTTCTGGAAAGAAGCGTCGTCACGAACGTCGACCTCACTGCCGCTGCTGAACTTGGGCTGAAGTTGCGTTCGTTGTCCAGCTCCGGAATCGTCTTCGCCGCGATCGACGAGGGCTATGTCTACCCGTGGGTGACCGCGGCTGGTGCTGAGGTGCTCTTGCCAAACAAGCCGGCCATTGAGGGCCTGGTAGCGGAGCTGGGGTTGGCGCAAGAAGCCAGGCAGGCCGAACTGGCACGGGGGTTGCAGGTGAAGATCTATGCTGAGCAGGAGGAAAGCACGAACTATGCCTCTGCCCTCGAGCTGCTGCGAGCTGCCGGCTTTACCGTTGCCCCGGGTGGCGTGCGGCCGAACGCGTGTGGGCATACAGTCGTGCTCGATTACTCGGGCACAGGAGCAGGGTACCGCGTCGCTCAGGTCCTGGGGCTAGAGTCTTGGCAGGTTCTAGAACTGCCACGGCCGGGCGGCGTCCCAGCAACTCTTGCGGCCGAGGTCTTGCTCAGCGGCCCGTAGCATGGCCCAATCCAGGTCAAGAAAGCGTTCCGGAGGCTGACAGATGGCAAACACCAAGCCAGCTCAATCTGTAGTGCGCAGGTTCTTGCTCGTCCTTCTGGCAACAGCCGCCAGCGTCTCGGGGCTGGCCCTCCTTGCTGGTGGCGGGTACATGTTGTTCGCAGGCGAGCTCCCACTTGGCTCGCCAGAGTCAATAGGCATGGCGGCAGCCGAGGAAGTTGCTTCCCCCACACCTGAGATCCCGCTAGTCATCACGATAGTGCCTGCTGTGGCTCAACCAACACCCTCAAGCCCAGTGCACGGCGCTCAGGATTCTGCGTTGCAGCCAACAGCCACGCCGATGGCCCTGGCCGAAGCCGCAACAGCAACGCCCACGCGCGTCGCCAAAGCGACTAACACCCCAGTCCCAGTTTTGACAGCCACCCCTGGCAGCTCCGAACTGCCGGATACTGGCTTCGGCGAGTTCGTTCAGCCCTTGCTGGGCCTGGGCCTTGTGGCAACAGCCTTCACCGCACGATGGCTGCGCCGCCACCGCCCCTAGGCTAGGCAGCCAAAAAGGGTGACC
>JAPWUW010000149.1 GCA_028275325.1 Anaerolineae bacterium
TGACGGATGAGCAGTTCGGCTCGGCGAACCCCGATCTCGAGGCGACGCAAAGCAAAGTGCAGGAAGTCCTTGTGCCATTGCTGGAGGGCGGCACTGTTCCGGTGGTGACAGGCTACATAGGCGCGACCAGGGCCGGCGTCACCACCACCCTCGGGCGTGGTGGCAGTGACTACAGCGCCTCGCTCATTGGGGCGTGCCTTGCCGCAGAGGAGATCTGGATCTGGACGGATGTTGATGGTGTCCTCACGGCAGACCCCCGCATAGTGCCAGGCGCGCGCACGCTGCCGGAGATAACGTACGTGGAGGCTGCTGAGCTTGCCTACTTCGGGGCGAAAGTGCTTCACCCCAAGACGATGCTGCCCGCGCTCAAGAAAGGCATACCGCTGCGAATCAAGAACACCTTTAACCCCGATCACCCCGGCACGGTGATCAAGGCAGAAGCCGCAACGAGCGAGAAAGGGGTCAGGGCCATCACCTGCGCGCGCGGCTTGAGCCTCATTACCGTACAAGGGCGCGGCATGCTAGGCGTGCCTGGCGTCGCGGCAAAGGTGTTCGGAGCGGTCGCCAGGGAGGGCATCAGCGTGCTCATGATCTCCCAATCCTCATCTGAACAGAACATTTGCTTTGTGGTGCCGCGAGAGTCAGCCGGCAAGGTACTCGCTGCACTGGAGAGCGAGTTCGCCACGGAGCGGCAGCGGCAGGACATAGACGCCATTTTTGCCCAGAACAATGTGGGCATTGTGGCGGTTGTCGGGGCTGGCATGAAAGGCACGCCCGGGGTTGCAGCGAGGGTTTTCGGAGCTCTGGGCGAAAGGAACATCAACGTTATCTGCATTGCGCAGGGCTCCTCGGAATATAACCTGTCCTTTGTTCTTGATGAGAAAGATCTGGACGAAGCCGTACGTGCTGTGCATGAGGAATGCCAGCTCGGGGCAGTGGCTGCGGCCAAAGGCTGATAGGCCGGGCTATGTGCATGTGGGGAATGCACGGAGGTGGGGGCGATGAGGGTGCTGGGCCTGTTGGGCAGCCCAAGGAAGGAAAAGGGGCTAACTTATGCTGTTGTAAGCGCTGCGCTTGAGGGTGCGAGTGCGGCGGGGGCGGCGGTGCAGCTGGAGTTTCTAGTAGATTGGCAGGTTGATGCCTGCACGGATTGTGGGGCACCGTGCTTCATCGACGGAGTTTGCGTTCTCTCGGCGCCAGTAAGCCAGCTCAATGAGCTTGTGAACGGAGCGAGTGGGCTGGTCATAGGTGCGCCAGTTTACTGCTGGCAACTGAACGCCATAACCCATGCCTTTATGGACAAGTACCGTATCCCTGGCCCCGCAACCCTGGCGAGAAGGCCAAATGGTCGCCCGGCACTGCCCATTGTGGTGGCAGGGGGTACCGGCACGGGTGTCAGCGGTGCGGTTCGCTCTCTTCTCGATTTCCTTTGCCTCTGGGGCTATCGCTCCCTTGAGCCTGTTGCAGCCACCCGCTACAACTTGGACAGGGCGCTTGCGGAAGCGCGACAGAAGGGCGAACGGCTAGCGAAGGCAGCGAGTCAGCCGGAGCCGTTTGAAAGCCTGGCGGATCTGCTTGCCTATTACGACGGATTGGCTTTTTCCTGCCGGGACCGGCTCGCAGAGCTTCTGTGGCTGGCCGAGACAGCCAGCCATTTGAGCCCGACGAATTCTGCGGAGGTGGAGAGGCTGTGTGCGGAGGCTGAACGGCTGCGCAGCGAAGACCGCAGATTGGCATTGGAGCACGCTGTACATGCCTTCGAGCTGGTTCGCGGCCAGCTGTAGTGCCTGTTGAAGGCGGTGTGGAATGGCAGGCTTGGTGACCGTAGCTCTGGATGCGATGGGTGGTGACCATGCGCCGCAGGCGACGGTGCAAGGGGCCGTGCTGGCCCTGCGTGATGACCCTGACCTTGCAGTGCTGCTTGTGGGCGATGAGGCACGCCTAAGATCGGAACTGGGGCGCCACGGGCATGCGGAGCGGCTGGAGGTTGTGCACGCCTCCGAAGTGGTAGCAATGGACGAAGCTCCAGCGAGGGCGGTGCGTGCGCGTCCCGACAACAGCATGTCGGTTGGCATGCGGCTTGTGCGTGCTGGGCGAGCTGCGGCTTTCGCTACGGCGGGCAACACAGGTGCCGCGCTCGCGTCTGCGCTGTTCGAGCTGGGCCGGATCCGCGGCATACGTAGGCCTGCCCTGGCGACCGTTATGCCAGCGGCTGATGGTTTCTTCCTCATCCTGGATATTGGAGCCAATGCAGATTGCCGCGCAGCGGACCTCGTGCAGTTTGGGCTCATGGGGCGGGTCTATGCTGAGCGTGTCTTGGGGATTGCGGAGCCGAGGGTTGCTCTCATTAGCAACGGCGAGGAGCAAGGCAAGGGGAACGAGCTTGTGAAGGAGGCCACCGCGGCCTTCCTGCGTAGCAATCTGCGCTTTGTGGGCAACGTGGAGGGCAAAGACTTGCCCCTTCGGCTTGCTGACGTGGTTGTTACAGACGGGTTCACCGGAAATGTGCTCATCAAGACGGCCGAAGGCGTGGCGTACCTGATCGTCGAACTCCTGCGGCGAGAACTCAGAGGGAGCTGGCGCGGCCGGGTGGGGGCGCTTCTGGCTAGGCCTGCGCTGCGGCGGGTGTTCCGCCAGCTGGACTATGCC
Source organism: Anaerolineae bacterium (assembly GCA_028275325.1). GTDB lineage: Bacteria > Chloroflexota > Anaerolineae > DRVO01 > DRVO01 > JAPWUW01. The sequence continues at coordinate 2,650 of JAPWUW010000149.1, forward strand.
GAGTTTGGTGGGGCACCGTTGCTCGGCGTGGATGGCGTCGTTGTTGTTGGGCATGGGCGCTCTGATGCGCGGGCAATCGCCGGCATGCTTCGAGCAGCAAAACGCGCTGCGCAGCAGGACTTGGTCGTGCAGATTGCCGAGGGTTTGGTGGAACTCGAGAAGAAATTGGGGAGCAATGCATGAGGGTGCTCAACAACACACGCCTAATAGCCCGGCGGGCGCGCATTGGCCAGGTGGCGAACCTGGGCGGGATACTCGTTCTGGGTGCTGGGCTTGTCATCTCGCTTACGCGGCCGGAATGGTCAATTTACACTCTGGCAATGCTCATTGTGGGGGTAATTCTTTCCCAGTTTGGTATCGCCAATGCCTACCGCTATTCCCGGAAACCGAGGCCAGATGAGGAGCTTGCCAACGCGCTCAAGGGGCTGGATGACCGCTACCGGCTCTACAACTACGTGTTGCCCGTCTCTCACGTGCTGCTGACGCCGAAGAAACTCTACGTGGTGATCTTGCGGGGCATGTCCGGCAAGTTCATATGTGAGGGGCGGAAGTGGCGGCAGGAGCGACGGTTCTCTCTGGGGGCGCTGTTGCGGCTCTTCAGCCCAGAGCCGTTCGGGAACCCGGTGCGCGAGGCGGAGTGGGACAAGGAGGCCTTGGAACAGTGGCTGAGCAAGAACCTGAACGGACTTACGGTGGAGGTGGAGCCAATTGTGGTTTTCTTGCACCCTAGGGCCGAGCTTGAGCTGCGCAACCCTGCCGTTGTGGCTGTGAAGGCAAAAGGCCTCAAAGAGCAGCTGCGCAAAGCAGAGGGACGCTCGCTGAGCTCCGACGAGTACCGCCAACTTGCGCAGGCGTTCGACGCGCTTGCGGTTCGTTGATAGAAAGGCGAGGAAGAGAGTGGCCATGGTTGTTCAACGGCACACCAGCCCTGGGGCGAGGCTTCTCAGGGGCAACCTGCACACTCACACAAGCATATCCGATGGGCGAAGGTCGCCAGAAGAAGCGCTGGCGTTTTATGCTGAGAACGGCTATGACTTTGTCGCACTGACGGATCACTGGCGGGCTAGCTCTTTTGATGGCGAGCGGGATGGTTTGCTTGTCATTCCTGGCTTGGAGCTCGACGGCAGGGATCCAGCCCTGGGAGCCTACCATCTTGTTGGCTTGGGCCTCTCCGATACGCCGCGGCGGGAGGACGTGCGCAGCCTTGGCGATGCGGTTGGCTTTGTCGCTAAGAGAGGCGGGAAGGCCATTCTCTGTCATCCGTACTGGTGCGGCATGCCCTCTTGGGCGGTGGTGCGCTCGTTCGGTGTGATCGCCGTCGAGATCTTCAACACCACGTGTGAAGTGACCATCGCGAAGGGGTTTTCGACGGTCCACTGGGACGACACTCTGGCTGCAGGGCGGCGCATCTGGGGCGTGGCGGTCGATGACGCCCACTGGAGCCGGCCGGACTACGGTGCGGCATGGGTTATGGTTGAGGCGGAGGAGAGGTCCGTTGAGGCAATACTGCAAGCTCTCTGCGAGGGCCGGTTCTATTCCTCGAGTGGACCTGAAATCAAGGACTTTGCGGTTGAGGGACGTGTTGCGCGAGCAGTCACGACGCCGGCAAAGAGGCTTGCCTTTGTGTGCGACCGGCACATGGGGTATTGCGCATATGACGAGACGGGCAGAGGAATCACTGAGGCCTGCTACACTGTGCCGGAAGAGGCCAGTTATGTGCGCCTGGAAGTGGATGACTACAGCGGCAGGAGAGCGTGGAGCAACCCTATCTGGCTTTCGGATGGCGGGCAAACCAGGAGGTAGAGTGCAATGAGTGTGGACAAGCAGGTGCTGCATGTCGTCTCTCACACGCATTGGGATAGGGAGTGGTATCAGCCGTTTCAGGAGTACCGACTGCGCCTTGTGGACATGATGGATGCCTTACTGGACCTCATGCAGGCCGATCAGCGGTATCGGTACTTCACCCTAGACGGCCAGACTGTGGTTCTGGAGGACTATCTGGAGATCAGGCCGGAAAGGGAAGCTGAGCTGCGCAAGCTGGCAGCGGCCGGCAGGTTGCTTCTGGGGCCTTCGTACGTCCTGCCCGATGAATTCCTGGTAAGTGGTGAGGCGCTCGTGCGCAACCTGATGCTCGGTCACCGCATGGCCTTGGAATACGGTGGCCAGGTGATGAAGGTTGGCTACTATCCGGACCCGTTTGGACACATTGCGCAATTGCCGCAGATACTCCTCGGGTTTGGAATTGATAATGCCGTCTTCTTCCGGGGGGTGCCTCAGGAACTGAACAAATCGGAGTTTCGCTGGGTGGGCCCCGATGGCTCATCAGTGCTGGGAATCTTCATGCCAGATGGGTACTGTAATGCTCAGTTCCTGCCAGTGGACTCCGAGGCGGCTCTGGAGCGTGTGCAAAGCTTGCGAGAGCGCCTAAGTGCCTTCGCCACCACGCCCAACCTGTTGCTGATGAACGGCTGCGATCACACGCCTGCTCAGGCAGAGCTGCCTCGCCTTCTGGAAGAGCTTAATCAGCGCCTGGAGGGTGCTGTGCTCGTGCATTCGCACCTGCCTGGCTACATCGCTGCCGTGCGGGAACGGCTGCCAGAGCGCCTACCTGAGCTGCGGGGCGAGCTGCGTGACAGCGCGGTGCATTTCCTCCTATTCGGTGTGCTCTCTAGCCGTATGTACCTCAAGATGGCCAACAGGCGATGCGAGCGGCTGCTGGAGCGCTGGGCAGAGCCGGTTAGCGCATTGGCTTGGGCGCTCGGGAAGGCCTATCCGCGCTCCGAGCTGTGGCGGGCCTGGCGCTATCTGCTGCAGAACCACCCTCATGACAGCATTTGTGGCTGCAGCGTGGATGCTGTGCACCGACAAATGATGGCTCGCTTCGAGTGGGCCTCTGACCTGGGGGAGGACATTGTCCGCCGAGGCCTGACTTACATCGGCTGCCGGGTGGAGGTGAGCCGCGGCCCAGATGAAGAAGTGCTTCTCGTCTTCAACCCCTTGCCGTTCGCCCGTTCAGAGGTGGTGAACCTTACTGTTGATTTGCCCCAACCTTGCGATGCGAGGCAAGTGGCAATCACCACAGCCACTGGTGAGGAACTCGTGCCGCAAGTCTGCGGTTATGATGACGTTGTTTCGTACCCTATGGTTGATGAGTGGCCGAGGGAGAGGCGGGTACGCCGATTCAACGTATCGTTGCCTCTCGAGTTGCCTGCCATGGGCTACCAAGTGCTGCGGGCAAGGCCTCTTGACGTGCGGCCAAGGTTCACCACCGGGGTGGCTAGAGAGCCCGGGGTGCTCGAAAACGAAGAGCTGCTTGTCTCAGTGATGCCGGATGGCAGCGTAGCTGTGACGGACAAGAAAGCCGGGCTGGAGCTGGCACCACAGCTGGTGTTCGAGGACCGGGGCGACGCGGGGGACGAGTACAACTACGCGTGGCCGCTGGCGGATCGCACCGTGCTCAGCACCGCGGGCCGTGCGAGCGTGAGCATCTTGGAACGTGGCCCTTATCTTGGGCGGCTGCGGATCGAGCAAGTAATGGAGGTGCCAGCAGGGCTTACAGCGGACAGGCGCTCCCGCAGTGAGGAGTTGGTTCCGCTGCACCTGAGCACTGACGTAACGCTCCGTCAGGGCAGCCGGTTGGTGGAGTTCCGAACACTCGTTCGTAACAGAGCGCGCGATCATCGCCTGCGCGTGCTCTTCACCCTCGGGCGAGCAGCTATGTCATCCGCGGCGGAGATGCAGTATACCGTTGTAAGCAGACCTGTTCGGGCCGATTCTTGGGAAGGGTATGGGCAGGAAGAGCCGCCGAACACAAACCCACAGGGTTACTGGGTTGACGTCACGAGTCAGGGCTATGGGATTGCTGTCCTCAACGACGGCCTGCC
>JAPWUW010000150.1 GCA_028275325.1 Anaerolineae bacterium
CCAGCGGCTCATCCACCTGCCAGTGCTCCTGCAGCTTCACCAGGTTGAACCCATGCCGCCGCAGGTTTTCCATGTCGCGCTTGAGCTCCGCCATCGGCGGCATCGGCTCCCGGCAAAGATGTGAACCGAGAAGGAAGAGATTCACACCCTGTTTCATCACGTGCTCCTCAGAAGTCACACGGCATGATCGGGGGAAGCCATACGGAGGCACAAGCGCCTGTATGCCACAAGACCGCCAGGCCACAGCTAGCGCTCGCAAATCACACGCACCGTAGCAATTCCGAAGGCCTTCAGAGGCACGCGCACTGAATCGCGCGTGTGCGTCAGCAAACCCTGATCCTCTTCTACTAAGTTGGTCTCGTACGCCCGCACGATGGCCAGGCCAGGCAGGGTAACTGAAGCCTCAACAGCCTCCCCTTCGGTCTCGACCAGCCTCACGATGTATCCTCGCCCATCCTCGGCGAGCTTGTAAGTGAGAAGCATGACGTTAGGCTTATCCACCTGGCAGAACGACCAGGTCAAGGACAAGGAACCACTGCCGGGGCCTCTCATCCACACAGGCAGAGGTGGATTGAAAACGCCCCAGCCAAACTGGCGCGCGCGTCCACAGCGCCAATCGCCCCGGTAGCTCGTGAGTGAGAAGCGGAAGACAGCCTCACCCTCCCGGCGGTTGATGAAGTTGGTCCGAAAGTTGTTGTACATGGCCAGCGCATATACGTGGCCCTTCTGCAAACCACCGGGTTGCACGAACTCGTGCCCGTACCCGGGCGGCGTGACCCCGTGGTGCGCACCCGACACGTAGCCTGGCCACAGTCCCCCAAACTCCAACATCGGCGTGTCCAGCGGGGAGAGAGCTATACTCCATCCATCCCCACCGATGTTAGCCCAGTGCTGCACAGCGTAGTAGTCGGTATTCGAACCCGGCAGCTGATCTACCGTGGGCTCGATTACTGAGTTCGCGGACTCATACCGAAAGCTGGGGTTCTCGACCCGGAAGGGGAAGGCCACGTACAGCTCCAGCATGGGCGTCGAATCGCGCAGCACACGCGTGCTCACGTCGACTCGTTTGACAGGGTGGTATAACCTAATCTCCTCGGTCCAACGGGGGCAGCCACTTGCTTCCCCTTTCACCACCACACTGGAGAAGATAGGCCCGTGCTCACCTGCGATGACACGTGTGACCCGCCCACTCTGTTCCGTCCCTGTCTCGCAAGCGCGAACGATCAGCTGGCCCAAGCCATGGCGCGCCTCCTGGTCAACCACCTCTCTGCCAAGCTCCTTGTCGTAAAGGGAAACAATCGCCCCTGTCTCACTGTCTACTTGAACGCAGTAGTACCTATTCTCGAGGGACACTCTAGAGGCTGTGCCGCCCCCTGGGAAGCGCGGCCAACGCCTTCGGGGTACCACCTTGTAAGTCTTATAGCCCAACGGCGGCAACCCCTCAGCAAGGAATGTGACCGCCAGAACATGACGCCTGTCCACCTTGCCGAGAGCGACGCGCTCTGGCGCAAAGGGTTCAGGAGACTGAGGGTCCTTCAGCTCGCTAAGCTGGTAAGGAACACTAGCACCAGTCGCGGTGTCAATAATCTCAAAGGGCTGCTGCAGGAGTGATAAAGGGGGCTCCACAATTGCCCGCCCGACCGCGCCACCGGCAACAAGGGCCGGGGCATACCCTTCCTGCTGCGGCCGGCGCCAGTGCATAGGCTCGCTGACAGGGTCCCAGGCCCGTCCAGCCACGCGCACTATTTCCGAGCGCTCCCAAGATAGATGGTTGAACACAGTTACGTAGTAGCCATCATCGGGATAGGCTAGACAGTCTGTTATCTTGTTGCTGGCTTTGACAACCACATCCTCTGCAAGAGCAGCTGCTCGATACGCGGTGCTGGCTTTTTCGCTCCAGCAAGCGTCCTGCGCCAATCCACCGGGGTGATGCATCCCCCAGCAGTGCTCATCGTAGAGCATGACATTGCGATATGCATCGTCAAGCGTCGCCTTGGGAAACTCGTAACCAGCCACGATGGAGGCGACTGTGCCGAGCGTCTCCGCAGCCAACAGAGCGTCGTGAATGGCGCGGTTGAGACCTGTCTCTTTGGGCGTGCATGTCGCCGCAGCAGGGTAGTCGGTGCCTGGGGCTTCCCCGCGCACAGTCTTGAGGGAGCCGCCCCACTGCCGCTCGAACTGGCGAAAGAATATGCTATTAGTGGAGTTGATCAGCCTGGGATACGCCCACCGGCTATTCCATTCCCGCGCTATGTACGCATAGCGGATGTCCAGTGGAGCATTGTCACGGTGCCCCCCGCGCACAGTGTAGCGGATCACGTCGTACGGGTATCCCCTCTCTGCTGCCTGCTCCAGCAGCGCTGGCAACTCCTGCAAGACCTGGTTGTAGTTTCCCGGCTGCCATTCACCTCCATGTAAGTCATACCAAAACAGTACCTTAGCACCGTCCGGCCCTTCCCACCAAACCGCCCCAGGAACCTCCAAGTCGAGCACAGCATGCCGATCCCATAGCGGGTGGACACGCTGGTCGCCACGGCCGAAGTACCACAGTGGGATCCCGGCAGCGAAGTACCTCACACCAGCACCGCGAAGCACCGTTGCTAGACCCCAGGAGAAACCAGGGATGTCATTGTGGTTAGCGGAGACGATCTCAAAGCCCCACCGGCGCCTCAGCCCGAACGCCGGGTAGAGAAGCCGAATCATCTCCTCATGGCCACAGAGCTCAGTGATTTCGTTGGCATAAAGGGCTGTTACCTCAATCTGCCCTTTCCTTATGTAGCGCGCCAGCTGGCGCAGTTTTTCTGGCGCGCGATTCTCCACATAATGCACCAGCGACCACGCCTGCTCCACCACGCAGCGAAAGCGGCTCTCATAAGGCCAGCCCTCAGTCTCGCGACACCATTCGAGGATCCGATCCATGAACCCATCGAACTCTTGCATCACGCTGCTGGGCAGGTCGGTGTACCCCCAGTCGTGGTGAGAGTAGTGCACGAGATGCACTTCCCAGTGCCTTTGGGGCCGCCACTCGAATTCACGCTCGTCCGACACCTTGCCGTCGGCCAACAAAGCAATACGCACCGGCACTGTGTCACGGATGTCCGCGAGATACACGCCATGTCGGCTGGTCCCAGCCAGCACTGGCCCAAGCCGGAACCTCTCCTCGTTACCGTGCCAGCAGACCCGCACCTCTGCATCCACTGTTGCACCATAACTGTTCTCAAGCTCCAGCCACACCAACTGGCGCAATGCGTCGGCCCCACGCACAAAAAAGACCGTCGGCTCGACACGACCTAACGCGATGCGATCCGCCAAGGGTTCACCTCCTTTTCTATCCTTTTATTCCAGTGAAGACGACCCCCTGTATGAAGTACTTCTGCGCGAAGAAGAAGACAATGATGACGGGCAGCATGGCCACGGTAGAGGCGGCCATCAGGTAGTGCCAGTCCGTCACATGTGGACCCCGAAACGCCATGAGGCCAAGTGCCAGCGTCAGCTTCTTCTGCGAGCTCACGTAAATGAGCGGCCCCATGAAATCGTTCCAGGTGGCATTGAACGTGAAGATCCCACAAGCCGTGAGCGCCGGCCTCGTGAGCGGCAGCGCTATGCGCCACCAGATCCCGAAGATGCTCGCACCGTCGATGCGCGCCGCGTCGTCCAGCTCAAGCGGGATCGTCGTGTAAAACTGCCGCATGAGGAAGATGAAGAACGCGTAGCCAAAGAAAGATGGCACCCACAGCGGGTAGTAAGTGTCAAGCCAGTGCAGTTGCTTGAAGATGAGGTAGCGAGGAATCATTGTCACGGCCCCAGGGAGCATCATCGTCGCGAGCGTGATGACGAACATAAGCTCGCGCCCTCTCCAGCGCAGCCTTGCGAACGAAAAGCCAACCATGCTGGCCGAAAAGAGTGTGCCGATGAGGTCCATCAGGCAAACAAAAGCTGTGTTGCGAAACCACAGCCCGAATGGCGCTTTGGCAAACACCTCGACGTAGTTCTGCCAGCGAAACTGCTTGGGCAAAAGTGTTGGCGGGAAAGCGAAGATCTCCTTGGGGTGCTTCACGGAAGAGGTCAGCATCCACCAGAGCGGGATCATGACCACAACCGCGCCAGCGAGCAGGATGGCATAAATGAGAAACGTCTCCAACCAGCGGGAGAGCCGCGCCCGCAGAGAGCGCCGGCGTCTAAGGGCAACGACAGCCATAGTAACTTGCCTCCTCTCAGGCCTAGCGGGCCTTCACTTCGCCGGCGTAGAACACCCAAGCTTCCGAAGTGCGCAGGACAATCAGGGTGAGAAGCAGTATGTAGGCGAAGATCGCCCAAGCCAGTGCGCTCGCGTAGCCCATCTTCAGGTACTGAAAGGCGTTCCGCCACAGGTAGAGGATGAAAAAGAGCGTGGCATTGTTCGGCCCTCCCTGAGTCATCACGTAGCCCTGGGTGAATGTCTGGAGCGCGCCAATTATGCCCATGATGAGCTGAAACAAGATGACAGGAGAGATCATGGGCAAGGTGATATGCCAGAACTTGCGCCAACGGCCTGCTCCATCCACCACAGCCGCTTCGTAGAGCTCAGTCGGAACGCCCTGAAGCCCAGCAAGGTATATGACTAGGTTCCCACCCACACCCCATAGGCTCATAATGATGAGCGCTGGCAGAGCCCACTTCTCGCTTGTGAGCCAGTTGGGCCCCCGTATGCCAACAAGCGAGAGGAGATAGTTCAGCACACCCCAATCGGCCGAGAAAACCCAGATCCAGAGAAACGATACAGCCACACCCGAGAGCACCGCTGGCAAGTAGTAGATTGTGCGCAGCCAGGCGAGCCCGTGGATCCTGGCGTTCAGCAAAAGGGCCAGGAACAGCCCTAGCGCGATGCTCAGAGGCACCGAGAAAACGGCGTACACTGTGGTCACCCGCATAGCCGTCCAGAACAGCGGGTCCTCGAACAGCATTCTGCGGAAATTGTCGAGCCCGATGAAATTAGCCCGGCTGAGGATGTCATAGTCGGTCAAGGACAAATAGGCCGCGCCAGCAAAGGGTCCTAGTATCCATAGCAAGATCCCCAGCACCCAAGGCGCGGCCATTAGCCAGCCAGCAAGCTCCTCGCGTCGCGCCATGGGGCTCCGCTTGGTCCTTCGGAGGCGCTCACCCTTGGCAGCCGCAATGGAAGACAAACCCATGCTACCTTTGCCTCCCTTCTGGAACGACGTGGGCGGGGACACTCCGCTGCCCCCGCCCAGTTAGTCCCATGCCACGACTACTTTTGCTTGTACTCCGCGATCACCTTGTCGACCTTGCTCACGATGCTCTGGACGACTTCCTTGACAGGCCTTTCGCCTAGGATCGCCTGACCTATCTCATTCTGGTGTATGTTGTATAACTCCTCCACGAAGGGGATCGGTGTCCACGGCACCGCGCTATCTGCCATTCTGAGAATGTACTTCCAGCCATTCTTCGGCAGTATCTCGTTCACCTTAGTCACCCATGCTTCCACGTTGCTTTTGCGGAAGGGGGGGCCGAACATATTGAGCGCCCACCACAGGTCCTCGCGGGGGCTGTTCAGGAACTTGATCAGCTGCCACCCGCCCTCTTTGTCGGCGTAGTCACTTGCATTGACGGCGTGATAATCGCTCCCCTGTATGTTGGTGTAGCAGCACCTGCCCCTTGGCCTCGCTACAAAGTCCCACTCGAAGTCAACCCACTGTTGACGGTAGTTGGGGATGCCCCAGGTGGCCGCGCCTATAAGCGCCTGCTTGCCACTGGCGGCCCAGTCAAACTCCTTGGTCTCCTCGGGCTTAGCCAGTGAGCGGTCAATGTTCGTCATCTCATACAGCCGAGTCAGCCATTCGATGATCTCCGGAGCATCCAGGTTGAAATGCGTGATCTCGCTCGGAATCTCGCTGTCGAACATGGGAACACCTTCGGAAGGCATCGCCAGTTGCAGGTCCCAGTAGGAAGCACCCTGGCTCGCCCCAAGGACCTCACGGCGCCCGTCGGGCCCGAACTTGGTGAGAGCCTTGGCCTTCTCCCGCCAGGCATCCCACGTCCAGTCACCTGCTTCGTATAGCCCCTCAGGGGTGTCCACGCCAGCCTCTTGTAATAGATTCTTGTTGTACGCTAGCAGTAGCTGTCCGAAGGTCTCGCGGGGCAGCGCGATGATCTTCTCACCGGGCGGGTAGTAGCAGCACCCTGTAACGGCTGGCCATTGGTCTTCCCACTGAACCTCCCCAGCATCCCGCTCAATCAAAGGCGTCAGATCGAGCAGAACGCCTTTGTGCGCCCACCCCCATACACGGCCCCAGGGCACGCCATGGGCATCTGGGGCGTTGCCCGCTCCGTACATCGTCAGGATCTTGGTCGTGAACTCGTCCGTGCCTGGGACAGTGATTCGATTCACCGTGTATTCAGGATAGGCAAGCTCGAACCGATCAATCGCCTCCTCAAAAACCTTGTTAGCCGCCTCGCCACCTGTCCACCAGGCGAAGGAAATGGTGCGTTTTTCCTTTGGAGCGGGGGTCACCTCCTTTTCCACAACCACC
>JAPWUW010000152.1 GCA_028275325.1 Anaerolineae bacterium
ACCCGGGAAGGTCGCTGTGCTCGAGGGCCAAAAGACGCGCCGCGTGGCTTTGCTTGTGGGGACCTGCAGCTCTTTCCTCACGCCCTTCATGGCCTCCGCGCTCAACATTGCCCTGCCCTCGATAGGGCGGGAGCTGGCGGCCGGCGCGCTGGCTCTGGGCTGGGTCTCCACTAGCTATCTCCTTTCCTCGGCCATATTCCTTGTGCCATTCGGCAAGCTCGCGGATGACCGCGGGCGCAAGCGCGTTTTCATCTGCGGGCTGCTCGTCTACGGGCTGGGCTCGCTCCTCTCGGCCCTCTCGCCCTCGGTGCCGGCGCTCATCGCCTGCCGCGCGGTGCAGGGGGCTGGCGGAGCGATGATCTTTGGCACCGGGGTGGCCATCCTCAGCTCGGTCTTCCCGCCGCAAATGCGCGGGCGCGTCCTGGGGCTGAACGTTGCCGCCGTCTACACAGGGCTTGCCGTTGGCCCCTTCCTCGGCGGGCTGCTCACGCAGCAGTGGGGGTGGCGCAGCATTTTACTCCTCAACGCGCCGCTTGCTGCGCTCATCGCCGCCCTGGCCGCATGGGGGCTGCAGGGAGAATGGCGAGCTGGGGCCGCTTCTGGCTTCGACTGGCTCGGCTCGCTTCTCTACGGCGCGGGCCTTGCCTGCCTGATGTACGGCCTCTCGCGGCTGCCGCGGCAGGAGGGGGCGGCGCTCGTGGCCCTGGGCGCCCTCGGGCTTGCTCTCTTTGCCGTGTGGGAGGGCCACGCGCGGGAGCCAGTCCTGCGGCTTGCGCTTTTCCGCCGCAACCCTGCTTTTGCCTTCTCGAACCTGGCGGCGCTCATCAACTATAGCGCCACTGCGGCCGTCGGCTTCCTGCTCAGCCTGTACCTGCAATCCGTGCGGGGGATGAGCCCCCAGCAGGCCGGGCTGATTCTTCTGGCCCAGCCTGCCGTGCAGGCGCTGCTTTCGCCCCTGGCGGGCTGGGCCTCAGAGCGCGCCGAGCCGCGCCTTGTGGCCTCCGGCGGCATGGCCCTCACGGCGCTCGGGCTTGCGCTTTTCTTGCGGCTTTCGGCCTCCACCCAGAGCGCCTACATCGTCGCGGTGCTGGCGCTGCTGGGCCTCGGCTTTGCGCTCTTCTCCTCCCCGAACACGAACGCCGTCATGAGCACTGTGGAGCGCGCCTTCTACGGGGTGGCCTCGGCCACTCTGGCGACGATGCGGCTCGTCGGGCAGATGCTCAGCATGGGCATCGTCATGCTCATCTTTGCTCTCTTCATGGGCGAGGCAGCGGTCACGGCCGAGAGCGCCCCGCGCTTCCTGGCTGCCGCGCGGGTTGCCTTTGGCATCTTCGCTGTGCTTTGCTTTGCGGGCATTTTTGCCTCGCTGGCCCGCGGCAACATCCGCGCCAGTGCAGACGGGGAGCGCCCGGCTGTGGGCGCATCGGGCAGGCAAGTCAGGTAGCGCCTGGTGCAGCAGGGTGCCTTTTGCTTGCGCAGGGGCCTTGGGCCGGCCTGCCGGGCAGGCAGAAGATGACAGCCCCGGTGAATTTGCCTTGCTGCAGGCCGTGCGCGCAGCTATAATGCACTTGTAAAGCGCCCTTTATCGCTCACTCGGCATGCGGCCGGTTCGGGGAGGATGGTGTGCTTGAGTTCATAGTGCGCCGGCTAGGGCTCATGGTCCTCACGCTCTTTGCCGTCACGCTCGTGGCCTTTGCCGTCATCGAGTTGCCCCCTGGGGATTACCTCACCGCTTATGCCGCCACGCTGGCTGCCTCTGGCGACACCGTGGACAAAGAGCAGCTCGAATCCCTCAAGCGGCGCTTCGGGCTGGATCAGCCCATGTACATGCGCTACCTCAAGTGGATCTGGGGCGTGCTGCATGGGGATTTCGGCTATTCCTTTGGCTGGAACAAGCCCGTCTCTGAGCTCATCTGGGAGCGCATGGCCCTCACCGTGGCTGTCACTTTCTCAGCGCTCATCTTCACGTGGGTCGTGGGCTTCCTGATAGGCGTGTACTCCGCCACACACCAGTACTCGGCCGGGGATTACATCTTCACGGCCATCTCCTTTATTGGGCTTGGCATTCCGGAGTTTCTCATCGCGCTTGTGCTCATGTGGGTCGGCTACCGCTACTTCAACGCCAACATCGGCGGGCTCTTCTCCCAGGAGTACCAGACGGCGCCCTGGTCCTGGGGCAAGTTCGTTGACATGCTCAAGCACCTGTGGGTGCCGCTCATTGTGCTCGGCGTGGGGGGCACGGCGGGGATGATCCGCATCATGCGGGCAAACCTCCTGGATGAGCTGCGCAAGCCTTACGTCATCACGGCGCGGGCCAAAGGGCTGCGGGAAAGGCACCTCTTGCTCAAGTACCCGGTGCGCATTGCCCTCAACCCCTTTGTGAGCACGGCCGGCTGGGCGCTGCCTGGCCTCATCAACGGCGCAACGATCATCTCTGTGGTCCTCAGCCTGCCCACGAACGGCCCGCTCCTTCTCAATGCGCTCATGGTGCAGGATATGTACCTTGCGGCAAGCTTCATCTTGCTCTTGAGCGCGCTCACGATCATTGGCACGCTCATTTCGGATATTCTCCTTGCCTGGCTGGATCCGCGCATCCGGTACGCCAGGCGCTAGGGGATAGTGCAGGAGCCGGGGCGCAAATGGCGGCAGAGGAAAGGCAAGAGCAGCTGGTTGTAGCGGAGCGTGCCGCCCTGCGGGAGGAGGGGGAGCGGGTATTCGTCGCCTCCCAGTGGCAGCTCATGTGGTGGCGCTTCCGCAAGCACAAGATGGCCCTCGTCTCGGGGGCGATCCTCATCCTGCTCTACTCCGTGGCCCTCTTCGCGGAGTTCGTCGCCCCTTACGACCCGCACAAATACGATGTCAAGTTCACGTACGCGCCGCCGACGAGGCTGCATTTCATCGACGAGGCAGGGCGGTTTCACCTGCGGCCGTTCGTGTACGGGCTCAAGCAGGAGCGCGACCCGAAAACCATGAAGATGCTCTTCGCGGAGGATCGCACCAAGATCTACCCCCTGCGCTTTTTCGTGCGCGGAGCGCCCTACAAGCTGTGGGGCCTTTTCTCGGCCGACAGACACCTTTTCGGTCTGGAGGAGAAGGATGCCGTCTTCTTCCTCCTTGGCGCGGACCGGATGGGGCGGGATCTTTTCTCGCGCATTGTCTACGGCACGCGCATCTCGATGAGCGTTGGCCTGGTTGGGATCGGCATCAGCCTCGTCCTGGGGGTGCTGATAGGGGGCGTCTCCGGCTATTACGGCGGGGCGATAGACACGGTGATTCAGCGGCTCATCGAGTTCATCCGCTCCATCCCGACGATCCCGTTGTGGATGGCGCTTTCGGCAGCTGTGCCGAAAGAGTGGTCGCCGCTGCGCGTGTACTTTGCCATCACCGTGTTGCTTTCGCTCATCGGCTGGACGAGCATGGCACGGGTGGTGCGAGGGCGGTTCCTGGCGCTGCGCGAGGAGGATTTCGTCATGGCTGCCCTGCTCGTCGGCGCAAGCGAGCTACGGGTGATCCTGCGGCACATGGTGCCCTCCTTCCTCAGCCATATCATCGCCTCGCTCACGCTGGGCATACCTGGGATGATCCTTGCCGAGACTTCCCTCAGCTTTCTGGGGCTCGGGCTGCGGCCGCCTGTGATAAGCTGGGGGGTGCTGTTGCAGGAATCCCAGAACCTGCGCGCCGTTGCCACCTCCCCCTGGCTGCTCCTGCCGGGCGTGGCGGTTGTGCTGGCGGTGCTTGCCTTCAACTTTGTGGGGGATGGCCTGCGCGATGCTGCCGACCCCTACGCTCGCTGATGAGCGGCCTGAAGTCCGAGGCAGTGAACGGGCCACGCTGGTTGCTGGCCTGCCGCTGTAAATCCTTGGTGATCAAGGAGGCGAAGATGAGAGGCGAAGTGCTGAGCAGGCGTTCTTTCTTGAAGGGCAGCGCGCTTGCCGCCACGGCTGCAATTGCGGCCGCGTGCCGGGCTGCCACCCCAGCTCCCACCGAGGCGCCGACGACCGCACCCACGGAGGCACCGACAGCGACGCCTGCCCCAACCGCTGCGCCCACGGAGGCGCCCACTGCTGCCCCCTCCAAGTACGGGGAGGCGCCAATGCTTGCGGAGCTTGTCAAGCAGGGGAAGCTGCCGCCTGTAGAGGAGCGGCTGCCCAAGGAGCCCCTCGTGCTCGAGCCGGTGGAGGAGATCGGCCAGTACGGCGGCACCTGGCACAGGGTGCGCGTGGGCGCGCTCGAGAACATCCTGAGCTCGCGCCTTTCCTACTGCAACCTTGTGCGCTGGAACCCGGATGGCTCGCAGATCATCCCGAACCTGGCCAAGGCCTACGAGGTCTCCGAGGATGGCAAGGTCTACACCTTCTACCTGCGCGAGGGCCTTCGCTGGTCGGATGGAGAGCCATTCACCGCCGATGATCTCCTCTTCTGGTACGAGGACGGGTTGCTCAACGAGGAGCTGACGCCAACTTTCCCAGATTGGCTCACGGTCAAGGGCCAGCGCTGCACCGTGGAGAAGGTGGACGATTACACCGTGCGCTTTGTCTTCCCCGAGACTCACGGCCTTTTCCTCGTCTACCTCGCCTCGGCCTTCGGGCTGGACATGGTGGTGTGGCCCAAGCACTACCTGAAGGATTTCCACCCCAAGTATCGGGACAAAGAGGAGCTGGAGAAAGAAGCCAAGGACAAGGGGTTTGAGTTCTGGTACCAGTACTTTGGCGATCGGCGCAATTCCATCGCCAACCCGGATCTGCCCGTCGTCTGGCCTTGGCGCTACACGCGCGTGCCGCCAGATGAGCCCCTCACTGCAGAGCGCAACCCGTACTACTGGAAGGTGGACACGCAGGGGAACCAGTTGCCCTACATCGACCGCATCGAGTTTGCACTGGCCGAAAACGCGGAGACGGCAAACCTCATGGCCATTGCCGGCCAGGTGGACATGCAGCTGCGGCACATGCTCTTCAGCAACTTCCCCGTCTTCATGCAGGAGGCGGAGCGTGGCGCCTACCGCGTGCTCAAGTGGAAGCGCGGCTACATCACCGACGCGGTCATCGCGCCTAACGTGGCCCATGCGGACCCCACCATGCGCCAGATTCTGGGCGACAAGCGCTTCCGCTATGCGCTCTCGCACGCCATAAACAGGGAGGAAGTGAACCAGCTCATTTACCTTGGCATGTCGGAGCCGAACCAGGTCTCGCCGCTGCCCACTTCTCCCTGCTACCTCGAGGAGCAGGCCAAGAACGCGCTCGAGCTCGACCTGGAGAAGGCGAACGCGCTGCTGGATGAGATGGGCCTCACAGAGCGCTCTGCAGATGGTTACCGGCTGCGGCCGGATGGCCAGGTGCTGTCGATCGTCTACGAGTATGCGCCGGTCTTCGGTTCCTGGCGGGATCTGGGCGAAATGCTTGTTGGCTTCTGGAAGGAGATCGGCATCCAGCTCACGCTCAAGGAAGAGGACAGGTCGCTCTTCTACCAGCGCAAGGAGGCCAACCAGCACGACATGGGCGTGTGGACTGGCAGCGCCGAGTTCAACCCCCTCATCGACCCGCGCTGGTTCCTGCCGCTCTCAGTGGAGTCAATTCACGCCATACCGTTCGCCCAGTGGTACCAGAGCGGCGGCAAGACGGGGGAGGAGCCGCCTGGCGACCTAAGGCGGGTGCAGGAGCTCTACGACGAGATCAAGGGCACTGCCGACCCGCAGAAGCAGGTGGAGATCTTCCGGGAGATTGTGCGGCTGAACAAGGAGAACCTCTGGGTCCTGGGTGCTTGCACGGCCCCGCCTGAGGTCGTGGTTGTCAAAAATAACTTCCGCAACGTGCCGGAAGAGGCCATCTCGGATTGGCACCTCCTCACGCCCATGAACACGAACTGCGAGCAGTACTTCATCAAACAAGGGTAGCAGTTCACCCGCGCACTTGTGCTCAACAGCCCCCGGTAGGCTCACCGGGGGCTGTGCTTTGCCTCGTGAGAAGCGAGCAGTTGAGGCGGCGCCTGCAAGCCGTTACACTCGCCCTGCTATTTCCGGAGAGCACTGGAGGGGATCTTGAGCGCGATTGAGCCGCAGCACAGGGAAGCACAAGCTCTGCCCTTATGGGCCAGGGTGGGAGCGGCGTTGGGGTTGCTGCACCCCGATGGCCATCGCCGGCTGTGGCAAATCGACGCCCTGCGCGGCGTGGCGATAGTCGGCATGGTCCTGTACCATTTCCTCTTCGACCTGGTCTTCCTCGGTTTCTGGCAGACGAATGTCTTCGGTGCGCCCTGGCGCTGGGGCTCGCATGTCATTGCCGGGCTTTTCGTTTCCCTGGCTGGGGTCTCGCTTTGGCTAAGTTACAGGAGGTCCGGGCGTTTTGGCCTCCGTCAGGTGAGGCGCGGTTTCACGCTTCTTGGCTGGGGCATGATGGTGAGCCTGGCTGCCTTTGCGCTGACGGGCCAGCCGGCCATCATTTTCGGAGTGCTGCACCTCATCGGGAGCGCGAGCATACTCGCCGGCCCATTCCTTGCGCG
>JAPWUW010000013.1 GCA_028275325.1 Anaerolineae bacterium
GTGAAGCAGATGTCTATGTGCTTGCCGGCCCGGGCAAACATCATCTCCGAGGTGCCGACCATGAAGTCGACGATCTTGCCCAGAATGGCGTGGGCAAGCTGCGGCTCATCGTAGAGCAGGCAGAACCAGCGCTCCATGCCCACAAGCTCCGCCGCCGCCTCGAAGAACCAGCCCCACACGCCGCCAAGCACGGCGTATTCCTCGAAGCTGGCGCAGGCCTGCGCGTACTGCTCGTAGTCCCACATCTCAGGAGTCGGCCAGGGATAGGCCTCAATTTCCGCAAGCGAGGACACATTGGCCAACGGGTGCTCCAGGGCATAGCCGAAGTCCCCGACGCTCCCGCCACGCGGGATGCCAAAGTAGTCCGTGGGGCGGCCCTGCTCGTCCACCAGCGGCGGCCCGGCCCAACGCGGCTTTGGGTAGCGGAAGTCCACGTGCAGCCTCTCCATGAGCTGCAGGTCGTCGGCCACGCCGTAATGGGCCCGCAGGCGCTCGTACACCAGGGAGCAGGCGCAGAAGTCGATCGTGAACCGATCCACAGGCTGAAACGTGTAGTTGCGCAGGACCCTCTCCTTGGAGGTCACCTTCCCACCCTCACTGTGAGCTAGCAAAGGCGCAGCAAAGAAAGCCCAAGCAGCGCCAGAACCACCTCGTTGGCGAGGACCTCCATAGAGAATAAGCGCAAGGGGCGGAAATTGTCCAGCGGCAGGCAGAGCACATCGGCGTGGGCATCCACGCCCAGGAAGCTGACGGGCAGCGGGGGCCGGCTTGTGTCCTTGGCATGCGGAGCGTGCGCCGTCGAGGCAACAGCGTCATCGCTTTCTATCCTGCGCCCCAGCAAGACGGGCCAACCACACCCGTAATGGTACGGACCAAAGCGGCCAAGGCCACTGTCCAGGTTGATGGGGTTTACGAGTTCCAGTTGCTCGCGCCCGCCATCCGCGTAATGGACGGTGACCATAGCATTGCTGATGTGGCTCTGCATGGCAGTGGTGAGGCCAGCTAGCAGCAAGTAGGCGGCATCTGCCCTGCCGGCCAGAGGCACTTCTATGCGCCTTTCGCAGCCACCCCAGAGCGAGAGGGCCGCCACCAGAACTGGCCCTTCACCCAAGGCAAAGGGGATGCCAGCCTGGGTGGTGAGCATTCCCGACTTGAGTTGCTCTCGGAGCGCGTCAGTTGAGACACCAGTGCGGCAGAACTCAACTGCGCGCATGTACTCCTGGGCCAAGGGATATGGGGCTGGTGGATCCATTGTGTCAAGCTCTTTCAGAAGCTCTTCCAAGAGACACTTGCGCCAGCGCGAGAGATCGACAAAGGTCCACTGGACGCGCCCCACCAGGCCTTCCCTTGGCCAGCAATGGGCGCGCAGGTCTCTGGAAAGCTGAACACCCCCTTCCACCACCACCGTACAGCGCTGGCAGCCTGGCAGGGTTGGGTGCGTCGCATGCAGGGGCACCCGGGCTCTGCCGCCAGCCGGCACCTCTCCCTGCCACTGCCCGACGAAATGCCCCCCGACCGCGGCGGCAACGGCCAGCGCCCGGTCGCTGTTGCTCAGCAGTTCCAAACGCCACTCATTCATGCCAGCATCTGGCGCAACCAGGCGCAGGCTGAGCACGGGTTCGCTTACAAGGGGGATCGGCTCCCAGAAGGAGCTATTCTTGCTCTTGGAATTGGCAGGAGCACCGATTTTAGGTGACGCCCTCGCACAGGCGGAGGGCTTGGAGGAGGTGTTGTCTGTTCTGCTGCCAGGCATCGAGGTTGTCCAGCACGATCTGCATGAGTTCACTGGGCAGCAGCAGGGCGAAGTGGTCTCCGGCATAGACCGCCAGCTCCCTCTCCGGCAGGGGCAGGGCGGGTGGACCTGAGTTCAGGCTGCCCAGGGGCTTGTCTTCTTCCTGGATGTAGAAGCCAAGCAGGGTGAAGGCAAGCAGGGAGAAGTGCACCATGGCCTGGGCCACGCCCAGCCGGCAAGGAGGCAGGTCATCAATCTGCCAGTAACGAGTGAGGTTCATGTAGGTCTCCTCCAGGAACCAACGCCGCCTGTCGTCCTCTGGGATGACCTGCGCCTCCCTTGCCTCTGCCGTGGTCACCAGCCCCCTGTGCACCACCTTGTCCGCATAGATGTCCCGGATCAGACAGCCGCAAAGCGGCGCGCTGCATCCTGCCCACTCCGGCTCCAGATCACTGAACCCGGTCACCATCCGCCTCGGCCTCGGCCCATCATGCAGCCGCGGAGGCTCAACCTCCCGCCACTGGGTGTCACAAAGCCGGCTCAGGTCCTGCATCTCCTCCATCACCAACATGTCCTGCTTCACCACCTGGGTGCCATGGCCATAGAGCTGACCTATCCAGGCGCCATCCAGATAGCCCCGATCCAGAAGCAGATGTTTGGCAAATCCCTCCCCCAACACCTCCTGCAGAGCGTTGAAGCCGAGCTGACGCGAAACAAGGTGCGCTCTATCGGGGCCAGCCGCTTGAGCTGAAACAGCGGCCGGTGCACCATGACGTTGCAGAAGAAGAACATGGGGATGCTGCGCCGGCGGCGGTGGTCCGGAAACTGCTCCAAGACCTCCAGCACCCCCGCCTCCAGGCAAAACTGGGCAAACCCGTCCAGAGACCCCCCTGGCAGCAGGCAGGATGCCATCGCACCGCCCTTGCTTCAGCGCCTCAATAACCTCCTCCCGACCATGCAGGAAAAGCCGCCATTGCCGTTGCCCTTCCACCTGCTAACCTCCCTCGCCCAACCCCAAACCTAACACGCCTGCCCCTTTACGTAGAATCGGTGCTCCTGAGCGCCGCCTGAGCCTGGCTGCAGCCCAGCGCACGCTCTGTGATGTAGAGCACCTCCCCCGGGTTGCAAAGGCCCGACGCAGGCCCTGCTCAGCCTCAGAAAGCAGCGATTGCACCCGCTGGCAGCCAGGCTCACCTCCCAGATAGGCCCGGAGGGCGTAGCTACCCGGGATGTAGGGCCTGAGCTCAGCTGCCACGTTCGAGCTCGGCCCGGTGTTCCAAGAGAAGGATTCGGGTTAGGGACTTTTCCGTTTTCAGCATGCCTGCCCCCTGCCGCACCGGGTCCTGCGCCCCAGGCACTATGGCCAACACACCGCCGTAGTCCACAATTCGCACCCGCGACCCAGGCTCCAAGCCGTACTTGCGCCGCAGGTGTGCCGGGATGACAACCCACCCCTTCTTCGAAACCGTCGAGGCCGTCATCGCCCGCTTACCTCAGGTCATGTTATACATGCCGGTGCTATATTGTATAAGGTGCAGAGAGCTTCGGCCGGCCCTGCTGATCTGCATCTGCCACTGCTCTGAGGGCATTCCGCCTGCGGGAAACTGTCGCGAGGAGCCCCCGGCCCAAAAAAGCCTCAAACTGAGAAAACTGGAAAGCTCTGAGGGGATACTGAAGCAGGCCGGCCCATGCCTGTTCCTAGGGCACTGAGCTGGCACACAAGTCTGCGCCGCTCTTGCAATTATCGCGGCGCAAGAGGGGCTGGCGGGCCGCCTGCCTGCACAGGCGAAGGCGGCCCTGTCTTCTGTCACTTCAAGACGAGCGGCAGGTAGATGGTGGGCAGCGTGCCGCCGAAGAAGGTGTGCCATTGCAGCTCGCCGCCTGCACTCAGTTTGAGCGCCAGGGCGTTGGGCGCATCGCCGTACGACTGCACCGGCTCCCCCCACACGCCATCGCTCATGCCTGCCAGCACGATGTTGCCGCCTGGGTCCAGGGCGATGCCGTCGCCGAAATCGTCTCCCTCCCCGCCCACGAACGCCAGCATCTGCATCGCCCCGGCCGGGTCCAGCCTGACCACGTACATGTCATAGCCGCTGGAGTAGGCGCGCACGGGGGCGCCCCAGCCGGCATCGCCGCTGCCCTTGACGTAGAGGTTGCCTTCGTCGTCCAGCGCCAGGCCGTCGCTATCGTCGTTCCAGGCACCGCCCAGGAAGTTGAGCCACTGCAGCGCCCCGCTGCCGTCCAACTTGACGGCAAAGCCATCCCCCCATCTCGAGAAGGGGCGCAGGGGCTCACCCCAGGGGGCCGTGCTGCTGCCCGCAGCGTAGATGCTGTCCCCGCCCGCGGCGGCGATGATGGCATCGCCGCTGTCCTCTCCCGCCCCGCCCAGGAAGGTGTGCCACTGCAGGCGCCCCGAGGCATTCAACTTGGCGACAAAGGCATCTCCCATCTCCCCGTGGCCGCGCACGGGAGCATCGCCCCAGCCGTCGCTGCTGTAACCGACCACGTAGACGTTCCCGCTGTCGTCGGTCGCAATGTCTGCGCCATCTTCAATCCCCGCGCCTCCCAGGAAGGTGTGCCACTGCAGGGCGCCGCCGTTCGCAGTCAAGCTGGCGGCAAAGGCATCCCTCAGCCCGCCGAAGGGGCGCACGGGGTTCTGCCCCCAGGCCGCCGAACTCGTGCCCGCCAGATACACGTTGCCGCTGCCGTCAAGGGCAATGGCCTTGCCCTCATCGCAACCCGCGGCCCAGGGCCCCGTGCCGCCCAGGAAGGTGTGCCACAGCAGGGCGCCGCTGGCCGCACTCAGCTTGGCGACAAAGGCATCGCTGCGGCCCTGGAAGGGGCGCACGGGGTTCTGCCCCCAGGCGGCGTAACTGGTGCCGACGACGAAGACGGCGTCCCCGCGCACGGCGATGTCCTCGCCGTCATCCCTGTCTGCGCTGCCGAGAAAGGTGAACCACTGCAGGGCGCCGCCGGCGCTCACCTTGGCGACGAAGGCATCGCTCATGCCCTGGAAGGGGCGCACCGGGTTCTCTCCCCAGGGGGCACCGCTTGTGCCAATGACGTAGATGTTGCCGCTCTCATCCACGGCCACGCGCCCTGGGCAGCCGTGCCCCGTGCCGCCGAGGGAGGGGCCCCAATAGGTACACCCTTTCTCGTACAGCACCTCCCCTTCCGGGCCGAGGACCTGGAGGCACTCCGCATTGCGCACGGTGATGACGGAGCCGCCCGTGCCCCGCTGGTACAGCACCTGGCCCTGGGCGTCCAGCACGGTGAAGGACAAAAGACCCCCATTGATCGTCACCGTATCGGAACCCGTCCCGCCGTCTATGAAGACCTGGTCGTCGCCATTACTCACATCATAGGTGATGGCATCGTTGCCGCTTTCCCCGTTCATGCGCACCAGGTCGTTGTCGACCCCTGCATCCACCCTCAGGCTGTCATCCCCCGTCCCGCCGGTCTGGTAGAGGTACTTGTTACCCAAACCACCCCTCAGATACATCTCGTCGTCACCCGCGCCGCCGTCCTGGTAGACCCAGTCTTCGCCATCGCCGCCCTCAATAAATTGGGAGTCGCCTCCGTTGCCGCCCCACTGGGAGACATGGTCGTCCCCAGTCCCTCCCTTGATGGACAGGTTATCATGCCCGTCTCCGCCGTCCTGCTCCAGCCGGTCGCTGTGCTGTTGCCCGGCAATGTACAGCGTATCGTTGCCGGCCAGGCCGTACTGCAGGATGGTGTCGGGGTCGGTGGTGCCCAGGTCAACCTGCTGGTCGTCGCCGTCGCTGCCGTACCAGATGATGCGGGTGCCGGTGGCAGCGGCGGCAAGGGGGCCGCCGCCGGCGAGCAGGACGCCGGCAACCGAAAGCACTGCAAACGCAAAGGATCGCAAGCGGTTCATCTTTCCCCTCCCTCGGAAATAGCTCCCCACTTTCAGCTCGCAAGGACGCAGCAAAGGCCCACGGACAACTGCCTTGAAAGCAGCCTCCCTTCCCTCCGGTCAGCCGCGGCTCATGGGCAACTTCTCCGGAGGGCGCTGGCTCAGCAGCATGCCCGGGTGCCAACGGCGACACACATCTTGGCCAACCGACAAATGACTCCTGCAAGACGTTTTTTGCTTTCTGGAGAGGCAGCTGCCGATTTGGCAATGCGCTGCAGGCTTCTGCAGCCGTGCGGGTGCCCATTTGCTGGTTGCGAGGTCTATGGCCTGCAGGTGGGTGTGATGCAATTAGCTGGCCCCATCAGGGGCACCGACAAACAACCCCTCACCCTCCCCGTGAGCTAGCGCTGGCCAGCCGCGTCGCTCCGAGATGACCTGGATGCACTGGCTCATCTGCATTGCGTTGCCCTACAAGCGCCGCAGGTCCAGCGGGCCTTTGGCCCTCAGGCTGCGCTGGCTTGCATGCGCGGATGACCCAACTCAGCAACCAGAGAGTGGAGGACTGCGCTCTAGCCGTCAGCAGAGTTCCCCTAGGGAGCGCTCGCCCGCTCTACAGCGAACGGTACGACTCTATTATGGGATTGACGTTACGTCCTGTCATTCCCCCCGCCGCTCTCAGGGGCCGTAGTTGCGCAGCACAACGGGAACATAGAGCCAGTGGCTGGCGACGCCCGCCCCTTCAGCATAGCCGATCTGGTAGGCCTCTTGGCTCAATCCTGAATACCACATCTTATAGGTGCTGTCTTCCAGCCGCACGAAGGCATAGTCGGCGCCGAGGGCGTCGAAAGCGCCGGCAGCGCCATTAGCCAGCACTATGCCGGTGCGCGTCCAGTTCACGCCATCGGCCGAAAAGGCGTGGCCGACCTGCCCTACATCGTTAGCACCGGCGCCGGAGTACCACATATGGTAGAGGAAGCCGTCGTGCGTGACGGCAGCCGCCTCGAGGACATCATCCCAGTCACCGGCGTCACCGCCAGTGAACACCGGGTTGCCACTGTGCTTGACCCAATTGACGCCGTCGGTCGAGGTGGCGTAGCCGATGGCGGTGTTCGGAATGTTCCCGCCTCGGTACCACATGTGGTAACGCCCGCCGACCTTGATGACGCAGGGCCAGCTGATCCTTGCCTGCTCCCAGCTGCTGCCATCGGGGGACAGCACGGGGTCAGCAAGCTTCACCCAGGTCAGGCCATCGTCGGACGTGGCATAGCCGATCTGCACGGTTGAGCCGTTGTCGGCTGCGTACCACATCCTGTAGAAGCCGCCATCGAAGAGCACGCTGACCCCCAAGATGCTCTTGCTGTCCCACTCTCCGGGAGAGCCGACATCCAGGGCCGGCGCACTGTCCTTGCTCCACGTGAGGCCATCGGGCGAAGTGGCGTGGCCGACGCGGCCGACGAAAGCCGGCGCCGCCGCACCCACGAACCACATGTGGTACTGGCCGCCGACGAGAACTACACTAGGTGCCATGGCCGTAGAGGCGTCCCAGCTGCCGGCAGCTCCGGCAGGCACAACAGGATTGCCAGCGTGCTTGCTGAAACTGCCCGGATTGACCGGGCCGGCTGCGTATGCTGCAGCCGGCAGCAGCAAAAGGAGCGAGAACACAACGAGGATCGGCGCTCTGGATGCGGCTTTAACCGACATAGGACACCTCCCAGTAAGTATGTTTCTCCCCCAGCACCCTTAGTACTGGCCAGTGGACAAAGACGGCAGAAGATCGCGACAAGTGTATTTGTCACGAAAGCTGCTACATCCGCTTAGTGATGCAAGGACGCACTCACAGTGTAGGTACGTTTTGCGAACTGTCAACACCTGAGTCGGTTGCATCTTGTGTTGGCGAGTTTGGTGAGGAAATGATTTACCAAGACGGGCGGTTCAACATTTTCTATGCCGTTCCATCTTGTATTGGCGAGTTTGGGTGAGCAGTGTGTTGGGGCTGAAAGAAGTGAGCTGCACCGGCAACCTGTATGGCATCACGGCCTAGGAGGTCGGTGCAGCCCATGAACGTCATAGAGCGGGGCAGGGCGTTCGTCCAGGTATGCGCCCTTGTCGAGTGGTGTAAAAAGCCCAGTGCCTCCTGAGAGCGTGCCATTGGGTATCCGATTCGACCAGCGCGCTGGCGCCAGCCGCAGCAGGCTTTCCGGGCTTGCACGCTCTTGTTGGGGCTGGGTCGGGTTGCGCGTGGGCTCCCGGCTGAAGCGGCGCCTTTGCGCCTGCCGCTTATCGTCGACTTTCCATCAGGCTTGAGACGGGCGGACCTTTGCTGAGCTTTGGCCTGCGAACGTGACTGTCGCCTCGCGGCCCCTTTGTCGAGCGGCTTCAGAGGACCGACGAGGTGGACGTTGTTCCAGTGCTCCCGAGGAAAGGCATGCAGGCCAGAGCGTCTTCCTCGGCCTCCTCCAGAACCTGTGCCGCCTTGGGCCGGCGAGAGCGCATGGCCTCCACCACCTCGGCAGCAAGCTGCTGCCCTGCCGCCTTCCGGGTGGGCGGGGCATCGCCTGGAGAGCCTGCCCATGTGTCACCTCCTGATTGCCCTTCGTCGATCACCGTGCAGATTCACTGCGGACTCGCCCAGCCCCCGCAAGCAGTATCTGGCCTGCGTCAGGCTCTTGGGGGCAGGGAACGAGGCCGTGGCCTGGGTGGTGAAATGGTTCGAGGCGCACGGGAGCGGGTGAGCGCTTCAGGGTTGTGCTGCTAGAGACACACCGGACGAGCGACCAGATCCATCTCCTCCCTCACGATATCGCCCTCACCTGCCTCAGTCTCCCACCCACTCGATCTGCACCAGGCCTTCCAGGCACTTGAGCTCGGGATCGCGGGTGACCAGGGCCGCCCCTTGCCCCATATCCAGGGCCACGGCGAAGGCATCAGCGTAGGACAGGCGGTGGTTGGCCTTGGCGTGAGCGGCAGCAAATACCAGCTCCCGGCCTACTCCCACCTGCTCCAAGGGCAAGGCCTCCACGTTGCCGATCAGCTCCTGAGCCCCGGCTGGGCCGCGGCGCCTCTCCACGGTGTAGGTCGCCTCCCCGTAGTTGATCAAGCTCAGCAACACCCGGGCCTCTCTGTCGGCTGCCGATTGCAGCAGCTCCTTCACCCTGGCTCCTCCTGCCTCTGCATAGAGGTAGGCGAGCAGGGCGAAGGCATCAAGGACATAGGTCTTGCTCAAGACCTCGCTCCTCCATATCCCTCTCCTGGCGCTTGTCAGCCAAGTAAGCCTGAGTCCAAGAGAGCTTCTCGCCGGGACGGCGCAGGGCCCCGCAGGCTGCCTCCACTGCATCCTGGCGCTGTGGCACAATCACCAGGGCGCCAGCGCATAGGAATAAGGGTGCAGCAGGGCAAGGGGGCTCGGGTCTGGCTCTGGGCACCCCTGGCCATGGTTAGGCTGGCCTGAGCCAGCTAGATGGGCAGGGCATCGGGGCGGCTCATGTTTGCGCCAGGGCGTGCTTGCCCAACTGCACCAAGGCTGGCTCTATCTCCTTGTAACTTGTGGCATCCAGCCCCTCGTGCGCACTGGCGTGGCCACATCCACAGCCCGCCGGCCGCCACCGCCCCACCGTGCTCGCCGAAAGCCGGCAAGTCCCTCACCCCTCCTCCACCTGCCACAGCACCCGCCAGGGCAGCTAGCGCTCCTGCTTGCCAATCCAGGAGCGCAGCCATTCCGCCACCCTGCGCCTCGAGCAGCCCAAATGCAACCAGCTTTCGGCCGCACAGCGGCGCAGCTGTGCCTTTTCCTCGCTGCAGGCACGCCTGGACTCAAGACAACGGTGCTGAGGCACAACGACCTTCTTGCGGCCATCCAGATGCCAGAGAGTGCCCTGACACTGAAACATGCAAACAGGAGCCCCCAGGAGCCAGCCACATCCGCAGAGCCCTGCCAGACTTTGGCCATTCTCTGATCCAGGCCCTTACAGGGTGCTCCCAGTTATTTTGGACATCAAGGCCAAAGCCCAATCCTGGAACTTTCGCTTCAGGTCACGAGGATCGAAGGGGATAAGCATCTTGACCGGCCACCGTCTTTCTTCGTCGGGGAACGTCACAGCTCGGTTCAAGGCCACAGCGAACCAGTACAGGTCGAAACCAGGGTCCTTGCGGGCCGCCAGGTCCAGCAGTGCATCTCCCGGCTCCCTTTGAAGTACGAAGTAGAGGTCCACCGCATCACGCGGCTCCGCACGCCCATAGTACGCGAGCACCTTTTCCACCACAAGGTCGCGATAACTGTTTGCCATCACACCGAATTCCGTGGGCAAGGGCGCCTCAAAGCGAAAGGGCGAATCGAGTGCCAGATCCACTCTCACTTGCTCTTCTCCCTGGCTCACCAGCAGTTCCACAAAGGTCGCAAAGCGGCGCACCACGCAGACCTGCAATCCCAAGCGGCGAAGCGCGCTTTCTATCTGATAGGAAAATGGCAGTATTAGCCCCTCCTCCGCTGTGAAAAAGTCAAGATCAAACGAAAGGCGGTGCCCCAGGTAGAACTCGGCCAGGGCTGTGCCGCCCGTCAAGTAGAAGTGTGTCTGGTCAGGGAGCGCCGCAATGCCGCTCAGGCACGCCCTCTGTGCGGCGGTCAAAAGACCCCTACCGCGCAGCACGGCGCACCTCCAGGAAGCGCCGCCACAGGTCGTAGATTGCTGGTGGCAGGTCCAGGTCGTCGAGCCGGCTCGCAACCTCGTCCAGGTCCAGGCAGCGGATGTCCTCCGCCCGCCCGTGCACCAGCACCTGGTGGAGGTACCACGTGCGCTGAAATGGATCGGCAAGGTCCAGAGCGTCCGTGCTCCAGACAATGTGTCGGGGAAAGTCCTTGGGGTTCATAATCATTTCCTCTCTCAAGTCCCCAGCCTGGAACCTTTTCGGGTGCAGCCGCTTTGCTTTTGAGTGTGGTCAACCCTGCCCGCTTCTGCAAAAGCCTAGGCACAAAACAAACGGGCGGCATGGCCCCAAGCGTGGCCAGTATAGCCGGTCGGACCACATTCGTCTTGCCAAGTGGTGTGAAAAGCTGAGTGCCTCCTCCTACCAGGAATTGAGTTTATGCTCAGAGCTGATGCGAGCATTAGGCTTGTAGTAACCAGCTGGGGAAGGATGGAGGACGACATATACCTGGGCCTTGAGCCCCTTGAGGAGTCTGCCCCAGGCCTTCCCACCCCCAATCAGTTGGTTGGGCTTGCAGCCCACGTGATGCAGGAGGCCGGGGAGTGCCTGCAGGCACAGGAAGGCCGCTTCCATCCTTCCCCACCATGACCAGAAGGCAGACGATGAAAGGCTATATCGGCATTGACCTCTCCCTGGACAACTTCACCGCCACCTTCCTGGCCGAACTGGGCCCCCTGCGCCGCTTCCCCAAAGCCAAGAGCCTGGTGGCCCGCATCGGCGTGGACCCATCCGTCCAAGAATCGGGCCGCTACCCCGGCACAAGCCAGCTCTCCAGACGCGGCAACCGCCACGTGAGGTGCATGCTTCGCCTGATCGCCCGGCAGCTCACATGCACCACAGAGCGCCTACGCCCACTACCGCCAAAAGGGGTCGTTTTCACCGTGAGGCCTTCGTCATCGCTTACTGGCGTGTAGTCTCGCAGGCTGGCAGCGCCGGTTGGAGTCCTAGCCTGCACAACTGCGGGTCTCAGCTGCTATTGCTCCTCCCGCGCGGATAGCGAGCGTACTAAGAGATCCAATCCGCTCTCAAGATGCCTCTCCTCACCTGTGGCCAGTGCAAACCGGATCTCGTGGATAGGGACGATCTTGGAATAGAAGCTCGCCCTCTGCCAGAAGGAAGCATCCACGTCGTGCTGGTACATGGCGAGGATCTGCTGTGTGAACTCAGGGCCGCAGCTGTACAGGAGCCCGGCGAAATCGAGAGCTGCGTCTCCGACAGTTGCATCCCCCCAATCGATGATCCCTGTGAGCAGCGCAGGGCTCGGATCGCACAGGATGTGCTCGGCAGTCAGATCTCCGTGAACCAGTACAGGCGGGAAGTCCGAGCCGACCCAACGGTCCAAGAAGCTTCTCCACAGCAACGATAGCTCGCGCTGCGCAGGAGCTTCCAAGAGGGGTAGCACCGCCCTGCTCACCCATCTGTAGAGAGCCTCATACCTCCGCCGCCATCTAGGCGGCTCAAGGTACGGCACTTTCAACCTCTTGGCTTCCTCAAGGGGGAACCCGTGCAGTTCGGAGAGGAAGCGAGCGAGCCCTTGAGCCAGGCGGGATACCCCATTGCAACTGAGGTGGCCCCTCACGAGGGGTTCACCGTATATCTTCCGGTAGCCTATGAACGCAGGATCGTCAGCCTCAGGGTGTGCGCAGATGAATTCGGGATTCGGAACAGGCACGAAGAGCGTCTCAGCCAGTCGGGGAAGCAAAAGCGTCTCTTTTGCCAGTTGCCGCTTCACCTCAGGCGGCCTGGCAAAGCGAAACATGTAGGCGTCGTTAACCTCCACAACAAGGCAATCCCATCCCTTCACAATTGCAGAATAGGTCCGCACTTTGACGGCAGGGAAGTACTTGCCGATCAGGCAGGCACACCGGCGAGCAAGAGCATCATCGTTCAGCAAGCAGCGCTCCCTGCGCCTTAAGGTATTCGGCATACACGTCCTGGTAAGCGCTGGCTGCCTGCCTGTCGGGCTCGAGCCACTGCGGGCTTGCCGCCATTGCCCTCTGCGCCTCCGCCAGCGTGCTGTGCATGCCGACGGCGACAGCCGCAAGCATGGCGGCCCCGAGGGCGGCCGCATCGGCAAGCACGGCCACAGCGAGGGGCCTGCCGAGGACGTCGGCCAGGAGCTGCGGCCAGAGCCTGCTCCTTGCCCCGCCGCCAAACAAGATCACCTCTTGCGGCTCCCCTGCCAGCTCGGCAAGGACGCTGAGGTTCAGCTTGAGCTCAAAGGCCACGCCCTCCAGGACGGCCCGCACGAGATCCCCTCTTGTTGTGGCAAGGCAAAGCCCAGTGAAGGCGCCACGGCCGCTTTCCTGCCAGTGCGGGCCCGTAGCCCCGGCCAGGTGCGGGTGGAAGCGCACCCCGTTTGCACCGACGGCGCTCCTTTCGGCCTCAGCATCCAGTTCCGCGAAGCTCGCTTCCCCGGCCAAGAGGGCGCGCAGCCAGGCAAGGCTCGCTCCTGCCGTGCCGACGACTGCCTCCAGATCCCAGGCACTGGGCCAGCAAAAGCTGAAAACCGGGATGCGCATCTGCGGATCGAGGACCGGCTCTCCCGCCAGGATCGAGATGGCGGCCGCTGTGCCCAGGGAAACGGTTGCCCTTCCAGGCTCAATGCCTGCGCCGATGGCGGCCAGCTTCTGGTCCTGCCCTCCGACAGCCACCGGCAGGCCCGGCGCAAGCCCGAGCTCCGTCGCTGCCACGGGGCGAAGCTGCCCGCCCACCCTGCCGCTCCAGCGCAGGTCAGGCAGCTTCTCGCCCGGTATGGCGAACTCCTTCAGGAGCGCCTCATCCCACTCCTGCTGGCAGATGCTGTAGAGCATCGTGCCGGAGGCGAGCGTGTGGTCGGTGAGCTGCTCCCCGGTGAGCTGCTGCAGCAGGAAGTCGTGTGCCAGCAGGAACTTGGCTGCGCCAGCGAAGAGCTCCGGCCGCTGCTCCCTCAGCCACAAAAGCTTCGGCAGCACGTACGCCGGGCTCGCCCTTTTGCCGGTGCGGGCAAAGAGCTCGCCGGCAGGCACGGCCTCCAGGATGGCGCGAGCCTGCTCCACAGCTCGTTTGTCCAGCCAGCAAATGGCGTTGCCAAGCGGCCTGCCGGCCTCGCTCACCGGCAGGAAGGAGATCCCCTGCGAGCTCAGGCCAATTGACCTGATCGCGGCCCCGCGATGACGCGCTGCTGCCAGGGCCATCGCCGCTGCCTCCCTCGCCGCCCTCCACCAGCCCTCAGGCTCCTGCTCCACCCAGCCGGGCTGGGGCTGCAGCAGCGCACAGCTGGCCTGCCCGTGCCCCAGGAGCTCCCCACGCGCCGAGAGCACGGCCGCCTTGCAGGAGCTCGTGCCCAGGTCGAGCGCAAGCACCGCCTCGGTCACTTGCTCTCGTCCGCCTGCGCGCAGAACTCCCGCAGGAAGCGGCAGTACCTCTCCACTATTGCCTCCATGATGACCTTGCCCGTCTGCGCTGAGGCCACCGTCGGATCGCCGTAGACACCGGTCTTGCTGCGCTGCAGGCCCCATGTGGACCAGAACACGAGGCTCTGGCCGCAGAAGTTGTCGCCAGCGACGAACTCCGAATGGTAGCGCATGATGTCTTCCGCCGTGGCCTTCGACATGTCCACGGGCTCCCCGAAGTGGAGCATGAGGGAGGTCTCCCATTCGCCCGCGTGGATGGCGCCGCCCTGTGCCGACCGGCGCACCCTCTGGAAGGCCTCCGCGCTCATGCGCGCAGGCGAGGTGACTGGCATGTACACCCCGTGCGCATCCGCCACCTTGCGCGCGACGACGTTGAGGATGCCGCTGTGGTGCCCGTGGCAGTCGATGACGACCAGCTTGCGAAAGCCCATATCAATGAGCGAGGAGCAGATGTCGAAGAGCACGGCGATGACCGTCTCCGGCTGCACGCGGATCGTGCCCGGCCAGCGCGCCATCTCCCGCGCCGAATAGCCAGCCCAGTAGGCGGGCATGACGAGGACCGGGATCTCATCGCGCAGCGCCTCAGCAACCGCCTCCGCCACCCGCCTGGCGATGACCCAATCCGTGGATACAGGCAGGTGCGGGCCGTGCTCCTCAATCGTGCCCACGGGCAGCAGCACAAGCGCTCCCTGCCGGATCGCCTCCTCCAGTTCTTGCCAGGTCTTGTCCGCAAACTGCACCGACAAGCTGCCCTCCAACGGTGGCGCTAGATTCTGATCGCCTCCATCCCCAGAAGGTACATGAGCGTTTCCAGCTCCTGGCTCACGTCGCCATAGGCCAGAGCAAAGTGCTGGCCGGCAAGAGCGGCCAGGAGCCGCTCTTGCTCCCCGTGAAGCTGCACAGCAAGGGCCGGGAAGCGCCCCTGGCGCGGCCTGCTCGGCAGGCCCAGGCCCGTGCCGTAGATGAGCGCGTAACCATCCGCCCTTTCCGCCAGCTGCGCGTAGGTCACCGGCCCCGGCCGCAGGGCCATGGTGTTCACGATCCCGCTGAACCCCGGAAAGCCAATCTCGCACAGCTCGACACCCCGCTCATCTGCAAGGCTGAAGGGGGCCATGCCGCAGGAGGAAAAGAGCGCTCTGCCATCGTGCAGGTCCAGCAGGTCCCCATAGTAGATCGGCTGGCCGCTTAGCTGGTGCAGGATGAGCTGGGCGACAGTCGTCGGAATATCCCCCTCGCAGCCAGCCACCAGCCCTTCCTCGGCAAGG
Source organism: Anaerolineae bacterium (assembly GCA_028275325.1). GTDB lineage: Bacteria > Chloroflexota > Anaerolineae > DRVO01 > DRVO01 > JAPWUW01. The sequence goes on from JAPWUW010000013.1 coordinate 14,971, forward strand.
AGCGACAGTGGCACGCAGGCAATTGAGCCGTACTCCTGCGAGAGCTCGTACTGGCACTTGACGTTCACGGCATCCCAGCGCCTCTCCCGCGCAATCTCCCTGAGGGCAAGGTAAAGCCTGGCCGGCTTGCACAGCTTCCCCTGTGCAACCCCCTCGGCGAGCCTGGCCTTGCTCCGTAGCGCCCCGAGGACGGCCTCGCACTCCTCCTGCCCGTAGCGCTCGGCCCGGCGGAGCAGGGTGTAAGTGTCCACCTGGTCCACCTCCGGGCCGATGGCCCGGCGCAGCAGCGCGTGGCTGAAGGTGCCCGAGTACATGCCCATGGAGGCATAGCCGACAAGGCCGACCCTTGCCCGCCGCAGCCTCTGCAGCGCGCCCGCCGCAAGGCAGAATGCCGCGGCCCTTGCGAGCACGTGCGCGTCGTCTACCGCCCCAGCAAGGCCAACGAAACGCTGCCCCATCCTCTCCAGCGCCGCCTTCACAACGGCATAGGCCACAAACGACCCCGTGGACTCGGCCCGCTCCGGGCCGTACATGGGGAAGCCCCACACGGCAAGGGGCAGGTGCTCCACCTCCCGGATGGCCGCAATTGCCGTTGGCGCCTCCACCCAGGTGGCCAGGAAGATAATGACGCCATCGACCATCGGCACGAGCCCCCTGGCCGCTGCTGCCGCATCCCAGGGCTCAAGCAGCGCCTTCCTCTCCCAGGCAAGGTCCACACCACGCGCCGAGACCTCTGCCGCCGCAAGCTCCGCCATCCTCAGGCCAACGTCGTTCGGGTAATCCCTGTGCCCGACGACGAGGAGTGCGATCTTGCAGTGCGGTCTTGAAGGTGCACCAGGCGACATCTGCTCCCCGCTCATAGCGAACTCCCCTTACCCGGCCCGCTCGATGCGCAGCGTGACAATCTGCCAGGGCCTCAGGAGGACGCGGACTAGTTCTCCGGAACCCGACAGCTCCACGTCGGCATGGCTGTTGCCGAGAAAGTCCACAGCCTGCACCCCTGCAGCCTCGCCCGGCAGCTGGCAGCTGACCCAGCCCCCTTTGCCCTCGCACTCGTACAGGCGCAGGAGGCAGGCCCCGTTCTCCACATACGCCGCCGAAAGGACTGCCGGGCCGTCGACCTGCAGCCCCCGCACCTGCCGCCCCAGCGCCTGGCCGCCGCCCACCACCGGCACCGCGCCGAGCGGCATCCGCCGCACGGCCGCAAAGCGCACAAGCTCGCCCACCGAGGCAGCCTTTGGGCCAAAGAGCAGGGACCAGGAAAAGGCGTGCAGAGCCGAGCCGGGCGCCCTCTCGGCCCAGGCCCGCTCCTCCCATGTGCCCGGCGCCGGCCGCACCCACCGCCCGAGCACATGGCAGAGGCAGCCCTCCTCGTAGATGTAGTACGGCCCACCGTCGGCGCTCACAAGCGCCAGGCACTGCTCCCCATTGCTCCACTGCACCCAGCTGCGCGCCCAAAACACGTTGAGCCGCGGCCTCTCGAAGAGCGTGGCCCCTTGCACTCCTGGCCCGGGACGGTCCATGTAGCGCGCCTGCAGCGGCCTGCGCTCCTCAACCCCAAAGGGGATGTCGGCACGCAGCTGCCCCTCCGTGGGCAGGGGCAGGCGCAGCGTCAGGAACCCCGCCGGGCCCTGCCCGGCGGCCCTATCCAGGAGGCACAGGCAAAAATCCAGCCGCGGCTCATCAGCCCAGGCGTACGTGCGCAGCTCCACGAGGAAATGGCCCAGCTCCCCCTCAGCGCGGTGGCACCAGCGGTGCGGGCCAAGCTCAACCCAGCTGCCAGACCGGGGCTGCCAGTAGAGGCGCCCCTCGTCCAGGCGGGGGCCATACCAGCCCACCTTGCCAGAGTGGTGGAAGGCCAGGGTGGGCCAGGGCCCCCCAGCCGGGTTCAGGTACTTGAGGCCCCCAAACTCCACATGCCGCAGGCTGTGCTCGGCAAAGCCCAGCCGCATCCCCCCAAGCTCGAGCGTTGCCCCTGGCAAAGGGCCCTTGGCCGCTGGCGGCTCCGCGCTCTCGCGCACCTGCACGGCTGCAAACCCGAGCGCAGGCACCCTCACCTTGGCCAACAGCCGTGCGTCGTTAAGCGAGCCGCCAAAGCGCGGATGCCGCAGCTCCCCCACCACCTGGCTCGGCAACTCCTTGCCATCCAGGTCGGTGACCACAAGGGATTGCGCTCCAGGGGCAGGGCAGACGTGATAGAGCTCGACAAAGCCCTCGACGGGGAAGCTGTGCGGGTTGAAGATGCACTGCGTTCCCGCCGGCAGGCCAGCACAGCGCAGCAGCTGGCCCCTCGCCTCCCGGGCGATGGTGCCGGCCTCATGGCGCACGTGCGCGGCAAGCTCCAGCAGGGCGGCAAAATCCGGCGCAAATGCCGCCTCCTGGGCATGAGCCTGGTAGGTGAGGTGCTCCCGCCAGAGCTTCTCCAGCTTCTCCTGCGGGTAGGCGCTGCCGTGCCACCAAGCAAGGCAGGCCCAGCGCTCTGCCTCCACAAGGGCGAGGTCGCCAGCAAGCCGCCAGGGCCAGAGACCATTCTTGCCGAGCCAGCTCATGTTGTAGCCGCACTCAGCCCCGTCCAGAGCGCCCCGCACCGTGGGCAACCTCTCGCGCTCAGCCAGAACCGCATCGCGCATGTCGCAGGGGCGGTCGAAGACAATCGGCACCGCCTCCCGCTGCCGCCACTGGGCAAGAAAGCCCGGCAGGTCGTAGAACAGGTCGCCCTGGTAGGTGCGCAGCGGCCTGGCATCATCGTAACCTATGTAGGCAAGCACGTGAGAAGAGGGTGTCCGGGAAACTGCCTGCGCCAGAAGCTGAGCGAAGAAGGACGAGGCAGCCGCCTCCCAATCTCCTTCCGCCGAAAGGAGCCTGGCGGAATCGTAGAGGCCAAAGTAAGGCCCGCGCAGCACCAGAATCTTGCTGCCGTCAAGGCCCTGCCAGAGGAACTGCCTGGGCAAGCCATCTGCATCCAGCACCGCCTCCGGCCTCCAGGCGCGGTAGGCGTTGAAGCCGGCCTGGCTCAGGATTTGGGGAAGTTGGCTGTGGCCGATGGAAACGTCTACCGACTGGAACACTCCCAGGTCAGCGCTCGGGAATAGTTCGGCGAACCGCTTCCTGCCCATGACCAGGTTGCGGATGAAAGTCTCCTCCCCAACGTGGGTGGGGCGGCAGTTGGCGACCCCCGCCGGGGCGATGCCAATGCGGCCCTCCTCCACGCGCTGCAGGAACTCCTGCCGCTCAGCCGGAGAGAGCCGCTCCCACACGGGCTCCAGGAACTCTTTGACGTTGTCTATGACCATGGTGAAATCGGGGGTGCTGCGCATGAGCTGCAGGGCCTCCCTCACGACGAGAGCGTAGCGCTCCTCGTGCCATCGCCGGCTCTGCTCCCATTGCCAGTCGGCATGACAGTAAAAGACGAGGTGAATGACCTTTCCCTCCAGGGAATTACGCCAATTGGCCATGCCTTTGGTATGCCTCCCCTAACTTGCCGGTGGGTTGGACTCGCTGGGCGGCAGCCTAGCCCTTGATGGCGCCAGACATTATGCCTTCCATGAGCCGCTTCTGGAAGAGGAAGAAGACGACAAGGAGCGGCAGGGTCGCAAGCACGCTGCCGGCAAACATGAGCGTGTATCTTGGGGCTGTAATCTGGGAGCCGCGGAAAAGCGCAAGCGCCAGAGGAGCGGTGTACATATGGGTTTTGCTGAGCACAAGCAACGAATAGAGAAAGTCGTTGTAGGCATTCATGAAGTTGAGGATGCCAAGCACCGTGAGCGCTGGAGTGCTCACAGGTAGTATAACCCGCCAATAGATGCCGAAGAGCGAGGCGCCGTCCATCACGGCCGCCTCCACCAGGTCATCCGGGACGGAGGCTGCTATGAACTGGCGCATAAGGAATATGCCAAAGGCGGGCGCGAACCAGGGTATCCAGAGCGGCAAGAAGGTGTTGAGCCAGTGCAGCTTCACCATCAGCAGGAACCACGGGATGAGCGTGCTCTGGTATGGCAGCATCATTGTGCTGAGCATCAGGAGGAAAAGGGCATCCCGCCCGGGGAAGCGCCTTTTGGCAAAGGTGAACCCCGCCAGCGAACAGAAGAAAAGCACGCCCACGGTCTGGCCTGTGGCAAGGATCAGGCTGTTGAGCACGTTTCTGCCGAAAGGTAGCTCCGCGAAGAGGTCGCGGTAGTTCTGCAACTGGAACCCATCCTTGGGCCAGATATTAGGGGTGAACGTGAAAAGCTGCTCGTTCCGCATGAACGAGCCAACGAACATTGTGTAGAACGGGAACAGGAAGATGATGGCAAATAGCACGAGGAGCGCATAAACGAGCGTGCGTACGAGAAGAGACCGCAGCCTGTAATGCAGCGAGCCGGTCGTGCGGCTTCGAGCTGGCTTCAGAGCACTTGTGGGCATGGCCACCCCCTACTACCCCTACTGACGCCAGGAGCGCAGGAAGCGCAGTTGCAGGAAGGAGACAGCAATGACAAGGAAGCTGATGAGGAAGCCGAACGCCGCTGCATCCCCGTAACGAGTCTGCCCAAAGCCGAGGTTGTAGAGGCGCAGCGTGAGGGTTAGCGTATCTGTGCCCGGGCCGCCTTTAGTGAGCATGTAGGGCTGGGCGAACATGTTCAGCACGCCAATCGTGCCGAGGATGCTCACAAAGAGCATGATAGGCCGCATGAGCGGCAAGGTGATGCGCCAGAAGGTCTGCCAAGAAGAGGCACCATCCATCTTGGCGGCCTCATATACCTCTGGCTCGATCCCCTGCAGCCCGCCGAGCATTATGAGCGTGTTGTAGCCCACACCCTGCCAGTGCGCCAGCATAACGATGGAGAGCTTCGCCCAGCCCTCCCCTCGCAGCCACGGCACAGGCGAAAGCCCCAGAAGCCTCAAGAAGCCATTGAGCCAACCGTACGTATCATCCAGAAACTGCTGGAACACGATAGCGACAATCACTGTGGAAGTGATGTAGGGCAAGAAGTAAATGGTGCGGAAAACTCCCCTTGCGCGCAGATCCTTGATGTTGAGCACCACGGCAAAGAATAGGGCTAGCAGAACTCCTGTGGGCACCAGTATGGCCGTGAATATGAGCGTGTTCAGCAAGGCTTTGGCGATGTAAATGTCCTTCAGCATGGCGCGGTAGTTGTCTAAGCCAACCCATTGCATGGGGCCAAAGCCGCGCCATTGGCTGAAGCTCAGGATGAGAGCCCATCCCAGCGGGTAAGCGCCAAAGATGGCGAACAACACGAAGAACGGCGAGATAAACAGGTACTCCATGCGGTGACGCCAAAGCTCGCCCAGTAATCCTCTGGATTTTGCTGGCGCTGCATCTCGCCGCAGGGGCAAAGCTAGAGGTGCCTGTTGCATGCTGCCTCCGGGGATGATTGAAACGTGCCTGGAGCGGTGAGGGCAGTAGGCGCCACCCTCCACCACTCCAGGGCCAGGCAAGCTAGCTCAAAGCGCGCTCATCCAGCAGCTAGAAGCAGCCGACACGCTCGTGCTCGGCCTGGAGCTTGGCCTCCAGCTGCTTCATGCCGTCCTCGACGGAAATATCGCCGAGGATCATGGGCATCATCTCTGTCTGCACGACGCCCATGAGCGTGTCGTAGCCGGCCTTGCGGTAGAACTTGGGGTTGATGCTGGCTGCCGCCTTCTCCCACAGCTGGTTGAACTTCCAATCCCCGAAGAGAGGCACTGTGCGGTCCAAGAACTGAGACGTCTGCCGGTAGGGGATCCAGGCTGGCGTCGTGCCCCATGCATCCAGGATGGCGCAGCCCTCCATGGACGCTTGGGCGAACTCCATGTAGGCCCAGACGAGCTCAGGCACCTTGGTGAACTTGGGGCTGGAGAGGTTAGCGCCACCCCAGACGGCTGTCTGAGAGACTCCATCTGGCGCCTTGGGCAGGAGAGCTAGCCGCCATTTGCCCAACCCCTCTTGCTCAGTCTTAACCTCGGCCTCGATAAAACCGCGGGCCCAGCCGGCGGCAAAATCCCCGACCAACTGCCCTGCCTTGACGGCAGCCCAATAGGGCGGGGACCACCACTCCACATCGAGACCACCGCCAGAATCCCAAAGCTTCTTCACGAGCCTCATTGCTTCAACGCCAATTTCGTCGCAGCCAGTCATCTTCGTGCCCGTGCTGTCGTAGAGGCTCCCCCCCAGCTGATGCAGGGTCATCGCCCAAAGGGCCGACCAGCCGCTCTTGGGGAAACAGAAGGTGTACGCCCCGAGGTTCTTCTTGACCATCTCCGTGATCTCGAAGAACATGTCGTACGTCCAATCGTCCGGTATCTCCTCTTTCCAACCGGCTTTCTCGAGCAGATCCGGCCGGTAGTACCAGGCCATGAGGTTGCCAGCATCGCTGGGGATGCTCACGTACTTGCCTGTCTTGGCGATGAAGCACTCCTCAAGCTTGTGGGGCAAAAACTGGTCCTTGATCGGAGTGAGCTGCTCGGTGATATCCAGGAGCAGGTCACGACACCCGAAATCCTGGTTCACCCCCGCTTCGGTCCAGACCAGGTCCGGAGTGCCCTCGCCCGCAGCAAGAGCCGCCTGCAGCTTTGTGAACCAGTCCCCGGAGTGCTCCCAGACGCATTCGACCTCCGGATACTTCTTCTGAAAGGCTTCTTTCACCCAATCCTGAGGATGAGTTGCGTGGCCCCAGAAGACAAGCTTTCCCTTGAGCTTAGGGGTTGCGGCAGCAGAAGGTTGTGGCGGCGTGGGGCTAGCAGCAGGGGCCGGAGATGCTGGGGCGCAGGCCGCAAGGCCGGCGGCAAGCGAACCGACGCCAAGAGCGAGTACCCCTTGCAAAACGGCACGGCGAGAGACACTGCAGCACACCATCTCACACCTCCAGGAAAAGTGTTATGCACTTTATCCGGCCAGCCACCATTCGCAGAGGGCGGGCGCAAGAGCTAGAGGCAACTGGCCTGGCCCGAGGATCAGCTACAGCCCAGGCCTTCAAGAGCGATTTTAGCCTCCATGAGAAATCGTGTCAAGGCAAGAGAGCACACCTCGACCTTCCAGTTTTCATCCTTGTCGGTCGTTGAGGAGGCTCAGGCCTCGGTCGGCCCCGACGCTCGGGGGATGTCCCTGGCATTGCGGACTGTGGCTGGGACAGCCAGCTGCGACCTTCTCAACAGCCCTATGACACCACATCCAAGACGCCGTCAGCTCAAAAATGCATCAAACCGAGAAGACTGCATAGCTCTGTCGTGTGCCGTGTTACGGCCAGAGCCCCGCTGAAACTCAACTATCGGCACTTACCCTCCCGCCTTTAGCGGCAGCGCGTCCTGCAGCAGCGTGCGGCGACACCTGCGGCCGCAGCACTGACCACGTAGCACGCAGTGGAGCGCCCTGCTCGCCGCTCAAGCCGCTTCACACGACCCCTCGCGTAGCGTAGCCCCCGCCGCAGGTGGACCAGCAGCCCTCCTGCCCAGTCGCTTGTCAACCCTCGCAGCTCCTCCAGCCCCAGCCCAGGT
>JAPWUW010000153.1 GCA_028275325.1 Anaerolineae bacterium
CAGGCCCAAAGCCGCCCCCGCGTGCCAGGGAAGCACGCGCGAGGGAGCTGATCTGGCTTGTCGGGCTGGAGGGCTTTGAGGATGCTTATCCACGGGAGCTCTCACAGGGCATGCAGCAAAGAGCTGCCCTGGCCCGCGCGCTGATGAACGACCCAGCCCTGTTGCTGCTGGATGAGCCCTTTGCCTCCCTTGATCTACTCTCGCGCGAGAAAATGAACGAGGAGTTACAGCGCGTCTGGCTGGCCCGGCCCAGCACAGTGCTCATGGTCACTCACAGCATAGACGAAGCCGTCTTCCTCTCCGATAGGGTTGTAGTGCTCTCTCAGCGGCCGGGCCAGGTGAGGGGCATCTTCGCTATCCCCTTCGAGCGGCCGCGCTCAGCCTGGCTGCGCTTCAGGAGCGACTTCGCCGCACTCGCCAGTGCCATCCGCCAAGCCATAGACGGTGCTGATGCAAGCGCGGAGCCCGCTGAACGCGACGCCCGGGCGCGCTCACCAAGGTCAGGCTAGAGAAGCTTGCCCGCCCCCAAGCGCAAGAGCACCCCAACCAATGGCGAAGCCGCAAGGCTCCCAAGGCCGGCAGCCAGCCGGCCAACCGAAACCACTCTCTGCAGCTCCCGCTGGCTCAGAAGGTGCACGTAATGCGAGAACTGCCAGCGCTGCCCACCGGGCACTGTCTCGCCGCGCATGAGTGCAGTGCGCAAGTCCTCGGAGCTGCAGCCGGCGAAGATGGTGTGGGCTATGCCAACCGTCTCCGCACTGTGCGCGTCGCTGCCGCCAACAAGCGCTCTGCCGGAACGCAGCCCCAACACAGCAGCCCTCGCATTCTGGCTGCTGCCCAACAGGCACCCGTTAAGCACCTCCACGCCATCAAACGGCAACTGAAGCAGTTCGCCCTCCGAAAGCTTCCGCCGCCACGGATTTAGGGCTCCAAAAGAGACCACGTCGTAAGGGTGTGCCACCACCGCCACAGCTCCCTGCGCATGCACAGCTGCAATGGTTTCGGACATGCTCAGCGCCGGCGGTATGCGCTCCTTCAGGAAGAGGGCCAGCAGGTGACCCTCCCGCGTTGAGATTTCCTCCCCAACTACCACGTCCACCCCATATCTTGGCGCCAACTGTTGCGCCGCAAAGGCACTGTCGAGGGTGTTGTGGTCCGTAATGGCCAAAACGTCCAGGCCTCTTGCACACGCAGCTTGCAAAACCTCTCGCACACCGGAAACGCCGTCAGTGGCGCTCGTGTGCACGTGTATGTCCGCCTTGCCCGTCTTGCCTCCTCTTTTGCACGAAGCATCCTTTGAGGCTGGTAACAAAGAAGGGCCTCACTGCGGAGGCCCCCACCCCTCATCTTCCTTAGGCTACCATCTGCCGACGATGCCAGCAACATACGCCCACAAAGCATGTGACAGCCGGATAAGCGGACTTGCACTCCCAATCATCGAGCGCCGCTTCGCCCTCCTAATAGTAGGCCCCAGCCGCAACAAGGCTGGGCACCCTCGGCAGGACGCTTTGCTCCAAAGCCAGCCGCGCCAACAGAAAAGCCAGGGTTGATTCCGCTCCCTGGTTGCCGTTGACCCGGTCCTCCTGGAGCCCATCGAAGCAGCCAGCTGTTGTCGGGTCATAGAGAGGCTGACCAAGCCTGTTATTGCCCAAGAACCAGGTGAACGCCTCAAATGCCAGCTTTTGATAGCGCTCTTCCCCTGTGAGCTCATACGCAGCAACGAGAGCCTCCACCATGGCCTGGGCATCTATCGGCTGTTGATCAAACGCTGCCTTCTTGCCGCCGCGCGGAAACCAGCCATTCTGCCCAACCAGGTCAAGCATCCCATCCACAAAGCAAACCTCACACAAGAACTCCAGCGACTCGAGAGCAATTGCCAAATGCTCCTCCGCCTGGCTCACGACAAAGGCATGCATCAGGGCTTCTGGCAGGCTCGCGTTGCTGTATGTCAGGATGTTCTCAAACCAGCGCCAATCAGCATCAGCCGTAGCCCTATATAGATCAATGAGGTGGGACGCCATGCGCAGCACCTGGGCAGAGCAGCGCTCCACCTGGTAGCCCGCCTGCACCGCCCAGCATAACCCCATGATGGCATAAGCCTCCGCCCGCGGAGCCGTAAGCCGTTCCACCACCGGCATAGCGCGATCCAAGAGCACCGCAGCCGAATCAGCAAGGCCGGGCAGCAGCGCCCGGCCGAGCGTCGTGCCAAGCGCTGCCGCCGCACGTCCCTGGCAATCCTGAGAGCCCCGCTCATCCAGCCACCGCCTGTCAAAGGCGAGGAAATTATGGAATGCGCCATCATCTCGCTGCGCATACCGCAAGAAAGCCAGGTATCGGAAAGCCAGTTCCTGGTACTGCTCTGGGCCTTCGCTCTCGATCAGCCGTGCCATAAGAAGCAGGGCACGCGCATTGTCATCCGTCGTGTAGCCGTGATGTGGGTCGGGTGTGCAATACAGGGCGTGCTGCATCAAGCCCGTGTCGTCCGTGAGCCGACGCAAGTGGTCAAGCCTCAATGGCGGCAGATCCCACAATGTTGCTTCCGGCAGAGGCATTGTCTTCCCTCCGTGCCCTCTTCTCTAGGCCGACACGATAGCAGCAGCAGCAACTTCTGAGCGGAATGCCATGGCCCGAGCGAGCAGGGCATACTGGCGGCCCACCTCCCTCCAGACCCATGTGCGCGTGTGCGCATAGGCGGCAGCCGCCATTTCCAGGCGCCTCTGTTCATCGGCCAGGAGCAAGCCAATGGCTTCGGCGATGGCCTCACTATCCCTGAAGGGCACTAGTATGCCCCGACCATCCGCCAACACCTCTTTTGCGTAGGCGAACTCGGTGGCAATGGTCGGCTTGCCAGCGCCCACAGCATAGGCAAGCGTCCCACTCACTATCTGCTCGGGGTTCAGGTATGGCATGAGGTAGATATCGCTTGCCTGCAGGTAGCGCACAAGCTCCTCAAGCGATAAATACCTGTTCACGAAGCGTACCTGCTCCTCGATCCGCAGGTCTCGGCACATCTGCACCAGCCGCTCGCGGTAACTCTCCCCTTCGCGCCGCACGAGCACAGGGTGGGTGCGACCAATGATGAGGTACAGCAACTGCGGGAATTGGCGCGCCACCCTCGCCACCGCCTCCAGGGCGTACTCTATCCCCTTGCCCGGGCCGATCAGCCCAAACGTCGACACCACCAGCCGCCCCGCAAAGCCCATTTCGGCCTTTCGCTCGCGCAAGAGCTCAGGCGACCATGGCACATCGGGTATTCCGTGCGGGATGTAGTAGAGCTTGCGCCTGTCAGCACGAACGGTGCGGGCAAGCAGCTCGCGTGCCGCCTCAGCTAAGACGACGACAGCAACGCTGTGGTCTATGATCTCCTCAGTCACGCGCCGGAAGTGCCCCTCCGGCTTGGAGAGCACGGTGTGCAGGGTGGTGATGACCGGCAGGTGCAGCGCATCCAAGAACTCAAGGACGTACTCTCCGTGTTCGCCGCCAAAGATACCGTACTCGTGCTGGATTACCACCGCCTCACACCCTGCCTGCTCTATCCGTCTGGCTGCTGCGCGGTAGCTCGCTGGCTGGCTATCCTCGATCGTGAACTGCACATCCGGCCCGTAACGGTAAGAGGCAGGCCAGTCGTTGACCGCGCATACACGAATGGGCCCAACCAGGGTTGGCCACTGTCTCATCCCGTGCACTGTATCTTGGGTGAAGGTGGCGATGCCGCATTCCCGCGGCGGGTAAGTCCCAACCAATACCACACTGGGCCTACTGCTCACGCGCGCCGGTCTTGTTGCTAATTCGAACTCAACTCTGCGTGCAGACATTTACACACCTCCTTGGCCAAAAGCTAACTGTACAGCAACCCTACCGCGGGTGAGCAGGGTCACCCGGCGGCCTTATGCCTCGACCCAATGTATTCAGTTGGAACCTCGCCTGTCTGGGCTGTTAAAGCGGACCCGGAGCTACCCTACAGCCCCGGCAGCAGCCACACCAGCATGGCTGCAGTACCTCAGCGGTCAAGTTGGCGGCGGCGTCGATGAGAACCAGCTCCTATGAACACACCGCCGTGCTCATAGGAGCAAGCAGCAAAGATGGGCAAACGCCAGGACACTAGTGCGATCTTTACAGAAACATATTATATAGCGTGCGGCAAAGCTCAGCAACCAGCGTGAGCGTGGCGCTGCTCTTGTCCTCGTGTTGGCCGATGCCGGGGCCTGGAAATACCTTCCCTCGGGTGACACAAACTTAGCACGCAGCAGCCCCCGATGGCTGCAGGCAAGAAAGTAGCAGCCTCCGGGTGCCCAGTCCTCCGTGCTACCGCCGAGACGCTGAAGCCAATCCTACGCGCGCCCGTTTGACGCTCGCAGCACACGGCAAGTATACTGGTGGCCCGTGGCCAATGGCGGCGATGCACATTGAAGAGGTGGATGATGAAGCCAAGGGTCTTTGTGACACGGCGTATCCCTGAAAGAGGGTTGAAGAAGATCCTCGATTTCTGCGATGCCGAAATCTGGGAGGAAGAGCTCCCACCGCCGCGAGAGGTGCTGCTGCAGAAAGTAAGAGATTGCGAAGGGTTGCTTTCTCTGCTGACCGATAAGGTCGATGCAGAGCTTATGGACCATGCCCCAAAGCTGAAGGTGATCTCCAATTACGCTGTGGGCTACGACAACATAGACGTTGACGCGGCCACGGCGCGAGGCATTGCGGTTGGCAACACACCCGGAGTCCTCACCGAGACAACGGCGGATTTTGCCTGGGCGCTCCTCATGTCGGCTGCCAGGCGAGTTGTCGAAGGCATGGATTACGTGCGCGCCGGCCGCTGGAAGACTTGGGGACCAATGTTGCTCCTGGGCCAGGACGTGTACGGAGCCACTCTTGGCCTCCTTGGCCTCGGCCGCATTGGCTCGGCCGTCGCCAGAAGAGCACGGGGCTTCGCCATGCGCGTTATCTACTACGACCCCTACAGACGCCAGGATTTGGAGCGCGAGCTGAATATAGAGTACGTGGACCTTGACACGCTCTTCCAGCAATCTGACTATATCAGCATCCACACGCCACTCACCCCCGAGACGTACCGGCTGGTGAACAGAGAGCGCTTCAAGCAGATGAAGTGCACGGCCATCCTCGTGAATACTGCCCGCGGGCCCATCGTCGACACCATGGCTCTATACGAGGCCCTCAGGGATGGCGAGATCGCCTATGCCGCGCTGGATGTGACGGATCCTGAGCCACTCCCTGCTGACCACCCACTGCTCTCCCTGACGAATGTGGTTATTTGCCCGCACATTGCCAGCGCCTCCGTCGAGACCCGCAGCCGCATGGCGGAGATAGCGGCCGACAACCTCATCGCGGGCCTAAAGGGGGAGCCGCTGCCCGCCCCCGTCAACCCTCAGGTGGTTCCTGGGCGCAGGCAGGCACTCTGAGCAAGCGAACCTATCCGGGCGAGGGCCATCAGAGCCCTCGCTGTCGTTAACGTTCGGGCACCTCACCCTTTTGTGCTGCGTACCGGCACAGATCCGCCAGCAAGCACTGAGCGCAGAGGGGGCGGCGGGCGCGGCATATGGCGCGCCCGTGCCGGATGAGGTTAATGTGCAGTGGGTAAACGAGCTCAGGCGGGGTTGTAGCCTGAAGGAGTGAGTGCGCGGCAGCCGCAGAGGCGCGTTCCGGCAGGATGCCCAGGCGCTTGCACACGCGCAGCACGTGCGTGTCCACCGGCATGATGGGCCGACCACAGGAGAAGAGCAGGACGCAAGCCGCCGTCTTGGGTCCCACGCCCGCCAAGGACTGGAGCCAGCGCAGCGCCTCCTCGGTTTCCATGTCGCAGATGAAAGAGAGGCTGTAGCTGCCGCTGCGGTCGTGAATGGCACGCAGCGCCTGCTTTATGCGCGCCGCCTTGACCTCGGCAAGGCCGCCCTGGCGGATGGCTTCTGCCAGGGCTGCGTACGGCGCAGCCGCAACTTCGGCCCACGTGGGGAACATGTTGCGCAAGCGCGCAAACGCCAGGTCTCGGTTGCGATCGTTCGTGTTCTGCGAAAGGATCGTGCGCACAAGCTCTTCAGTCGGATCCGTGGTGCGCGTGAGCACTGGCAGCCCATAGGCTGCTGCCAGGCGCTCGTGGATCGCCTGCAACCTGGCCCTGAGCTCTGCATCGGTTCCCGCTGGCTGAGGCACTCCTGGTTCCCCTTGATGGCCCGGGCGCTTCCCCCGAGAAAGTGCCGGCAGCTTCCGCCTTTGACAGCAACCAGCGCAAGGCTTAGAGTGGATGCGATAAGGTTAGCCCGTTGCAGCAGAAGGTGGCAAGGCGCCCCCATATGTGCTGCCAGGCTGGGAGGTGCGCGATGAGAAAAAGGGTTGCCTTGGTCTGCTTGCTCTGTGCAGTGCTTTTGTTGCTCGCCTGTGCTCCGCTTGGAACCATAACTTTGCCGACATTGCCTA
>JAPWUW010000358.1 GCA_028275325.1 Anaerolineae bacterium
CAGCCCGCCTATTCCGACGAAACGGCTATCCGGATCAGCAAGCTCTTGCGGGGGAACCAAGCCCGGCAAGGGAGCAACTGGGATCAGCAACGGAACAAGCAACGCCGCTACGGCCACAACTGCGAGGCCAACGAGAATCCAGCGCCAGTTCCTGCGCACGAGCTTCTCCTTCAGGACATTCAGAAGAAGGGCACAGCCGCATCAGCCCGCCTGCCCAGAATGTCCAGAGGCGCCACAAAAAGGAATGCCCTCAGCAGGCGGTAGATCATCACCTCCTGAGGGCAACCTCAGCTGTGCTGCGCCCAGTTGGCTGGGCAAGGGCGGGCGCTATGCGCCCTGCTTCCCTTTGAGCTCCTCGTAATACTTAGCGTGGTGGCGGCGGACGTAGGCTTCTGGCATCCAGCCGAAGAGCATCCCGTCCAAAGCCCCCTTCATGAGCGGGTGGGCCACAGCAAGCATGAAGTGCACGAGGAAGAACGCCATGTAGGCTATGAAGCACAGGTCGTGGACCACCACGCTCAGTTGGAAAAGCCAAGTGGGCACCGCGAACTTGCCGAACCACATGACGAAGCCCGAGATGCCGAAAAGGAACGTGCAGATAACCACCACGAGGTAAAAGAGCTTCTGGCCCGTGTTGAACTTATCCTGGGGCGGCATAGCCTCCTCACGCCCGAGCAAGTAGTAGGCTGGTGCCGCCCGCAGCCATCCTAAGTCCGCCTTAGACCAGGTGAATATGCGCCGCATGGAGTCCAAAAACGCCTTCGGGCTGAAGATTATGTAAACGAGAGGCACAAGAGCCAGCCCTACAGCCCCCACCCGGTGCATCAGGCGAGTCGTCCATCCGGCGTAGCCAATGGCCAGCCCCTGCAAGAACGGGGCATAAAGCACAAGGCCGCTCACGGCCAGAACCGCAAAACAAGCGGCGTGTAGCCAGTGGACAAACCTCTGGGTCGTGTTGAACATGCGTATTTCGCGGCGGGGCATGCTACTCCTCCTCCTCCATCTGCTCGACGCGGATCCTGCGCCGCGCAATCAGCCAGGTGCCCAAGAGGCCCAGAGCAGTGGCCCCAACGGCAATGCCACCCAGGGGCTGCAGGACATTCTGCCAGAGGCCAGTGAGGATTGGGTACTGCGGGTTTGCGGTCAAACCGTAGGCCTCTGGAGGCGCCACGAGAACGTAAAGCCTGCCCAGGCCGCCAAGCTGGTGAGCACCGTAGAGATTCGCCTGGCTGTAACCACGCGCCTTCAGCTCTTCCACCCGCTTGAGCCCTTTGGCAAGCATCTCCTCGCGGTCGCCGAAGTCCAGGGCTTTGGCAGGGCAAGTCTTCACACACGCCGGCAACAGGCCGTTCGTGGTCCTGTCCTGGCAGAAGGTGCATTTAGAAACCTTGCCTTGCCCTGTCAGCACATCCATCTCCAGCCGCGGGATATGGAACGGGCAGAACTGCGAGCAGTAGCCGCAACCGTTGCACAGCTCTGGCTCCACGCTCACCAGCCCATTCTCCTGTTTTTTCAGGGCGCCAGTTGGGCAGACAGCGACACACGCCGGCTCGCCGCAGTGCATGCAGCCCTCTTTGAGGAAAAGCCAGCGAAAGCCATCGGACCCCTCGTACTCGGAGAAGCGAATGCGCGTCCACGTCTGCGGCGAAAGCGCCGGAGGGTTCTCGTAGCTGCCGCGATTACGCGTGCGCGAGTACAGCCATCCTTGCAGGTCGTTCCACTGCTTGCACGCAACCTGGCAACCGCGGCAAGCCGTACACTGGGATTCGTCTATGAGCATAGCCACCCTTGCCATCGTGTCCCTCTCCTCAGGCCTTCTCAATATCGACCAAGAAAGCCTTGTACTCCGGGATGGCAGTATTGCCATCGCCCACTTGGGGAGACAAGTCGTTCGCTGTGCTCTGCACGTATCCTCGCTCGCCGACATCGTAGGTGAGCCCTTTCCAGCCCCAGTGCCAGGGCATGCCCACCTGATGCACCGTCTTGCCGTTCACCAAGAATGGCTTGAACCGTGCCGTGACGATGGCAATGGCCTCGATCTGGCCGCGAGCCGAGCGCACTATCACCCGGTCCCCGCTCTTTATGCCCTTCTCGGCCGCAAGCTCCTGGCTCATCTCGACAAACATCTCCGGCTGTGTCTCGACAAGCCAATCCAGCCAGCGGGACATGCCACCAGCCTGCCAGTGTTCCACCACCCGGTAGGTTGTTGCCACTATGGGGAACTTCTCGGGGTCACCCCAGTTATCCCCCACGTCCTTGCCCTCGTCAGTGCGCCAGATATTGACCACGGGGTTGACTTGCTGGCCGGACAAGAGGTTGCGGACCGGGGATTCCACCGGCTCGTAGTGCTCGGGTAGCGGCCCTTCGTTCAGGGCTCCAAAAAGCTTTCCCTTGCCTTCTACCAGCATGATGAAAGGATCGCGCCCCCCCGGGTCGGTCGGCGCTTTGGTGACGGCGAAATCCGGCACATCGTAACCCGTCCACTGCGTGCCATCCCACCATATGAGCGCCTTGTCCTCCGCCCAGGGTTTACCGTCGGGGTCGGCCGAGCAGCGGTTGTACAGAATCCGCCTGTTGGCTGGCCAGGAGAAAGCGAAATAGGGGTAAATGCCCAAGCCACCCGGGTCGTACTGGCTGTTGCGGCGCTTTGTGGCCGGCATGAGGTTGCCGAACCCATCCGGGGCTGGGTAGTAATACCCAGAGTAGATCCAGCAACCACAAGCAGTGCTGCCGTCGTCTCGCAACTTCGCAAACCCTGGCAAGAGCTCCCCCTTCTTGCCGACGATGTTGCCCTTCTCGTCCTGCACATCCTGGAGGTAGTAGCCGTTGATCTCCCGTGCCACCTTCTCCACGTCCAGTTCCTGGCCGTAATCCCAGTTCAGGTGCAGTATCGGTTCCGGGAAGGCACCGCCCTCAGCCGCATAAAGCTCCTTGAGCTTCAGCGCGATCAGGTTGATGATCTGGTGATCGGGCAAGGCTTCCCCCGGCGCCTCCGCAGCCTTCGGCCGCCATTGAATGAGCCGCCCACTTGTGACAATACTTCCCTCTTTCTCCATGGCATCAGCCGCCGGCAAGAGGAATACCTCCGTCTTAATTGC
>JAPWUW010000339.1 GCA_028275325.1 Anaerolineae bacterium
GAGGGCCTCGCGCTCAAAGCGAGCATTGGGTCCGCTCACGGCAGGGTTCATCCCCATGATCCAGCAGCCGCGGATCTTGCCAGCATACATGGCCTGGAAAAGGGAAATCCAGTAGTGATCTGCCGGGTTCTCGACCTTTGGCAGGTAATCGAAGGCGAAGTCGTTTTCGCTCGTGGCGTGCTCTCCCCACCACGCCTTGAGCAGGCTAATAAGGAACTTGGGCTTGTTGGCCCAGTAGCTCTTCTTGGGCGTCTCCTTCTCGAGGTACTCCTTCAAGGAGGCATGGCGCCCTGCTACCGGGATGCCCAAATACCCTGGCAAAAGGTGTGCCAGAAGCCCCTGATCCGTCGAGCCCTGCACATTGGATTCGCCGCGCAGGGCATTGACGCCGCCGCCAGGCCGGCCCACGTTGCCCAAGAGCAGCTGAATCATGGCCATTGCCCGAACGTTCTGTGAGCCGACAGTGTGCTGCGTCTGGCCCATGGCGTAAAGAATTGTGCCAGTCTTATCCGCAGCACCCGACTCAGCATACGTCCGGTAAACCTTTTCCAGCAGCTCCTTCGGGCAGCCAGTGACCTTCGAGACGGTGTCCAGGTCATAGCGGGCATAGTGCCGCTTCAGAATCTGGAAAACACACTGCGGGTTCTGCAACGTCTCGTCAAACAAGGGATCCCCGGCCTCGTCTGTCTGATAAGCCCAGGTCGAGCGATCGTAGGTTCTCTTCTCCGCGTCATAGCCGGAAAACAGCCCATCGAGCTCATCCGGCCCCTTATAATCGGGGTGTATCAGGGCAGCGGCATTCGTGTAGTGGAGCACGTACTCCTTGTGGTAGAGCTCATTGTCCAAGATGTACTTGATCATCCCGCCGAAGAAAGCGATGTCGGTGCCGCTGCGGATGGGCGCGTAGATATCGGCCTGCGAGGCAGTGCGCGTGAAGCGAGGATCCACGACAATCAGTTTGGCGCCTCGCTCGTTCATGGCCTTGTGAATCCAGGCCATGGAAGCAGGGTGGTTCTCGGCTGCATTGGACCCTATTACCAGGATATAGTCAGCGTTTTTGAGATCCACCCAATGGTTGGTCATCGCCCCGCGACCATATGTTGCGGCCAGACCGGCCACTGTCGCGGAGTGTCATATACGGGCCTGGTGTTCGAGGTAGACGATACCAAGGGCACGTGCTAGCTTGCTTGCGAGGTAGCACTCCTCGTCGTTATTTGCCGCTCCGCCAAGTAAAGCAATGCCAGGAGTGCGGTTTACAGTTACGCCGCTTGCGTTGGTCGCCTCAAAGGTTGCGTCCCTCGTGGCCTTGATTCTCTTGGCCACCTCCACGATGGCCCAGCTCCACCCGACTTCCTCGAACCTATCCGCACCGGGGGCGCGGTAAAGGGGCTTCTTGAGGCGCAACGGGCTCCGCGACAGCTGCGTGACCGAGATCGACTTCGGGTCCAGCGCACCGCGGTTGTTGATGTGGTCAGGGTCTCCCTCCGTGTTGACAATGTGCCCATCTGGCCCCGTGGCGATGAGCAGGCCGCACCCGCACGAGCAGTAAGGGCAAATCGTCGCCGCTTCCCGCACCTTCTTGTGCAGCGGGAAGATCTTTTGGGCAGTCGCGGCAGCCTGCGCACCTTGCGGCAAGAGCAAACTTCCGGAAGCGACCGCAGCCCCTCTGAGAAAATCCCTGCGCGTGAGCTTCATCTTGCTCGCCTCCTCCTAAGGTCGAATTAGTTATCTGTAGCCCGCCTGTTGGGCAGCTAAATCCGCCAAACCCGTGAGAATGCGCTCCACTGCCAAGCTGCGTCCGTCAATCAACTCCCGCCGGTCCAAAGTCTTAAGGTAACGACCACAGCAATCGTACAGGTATAGCCTCAAGGCCCCATCCGCAGAAGGGATATACTGCACCAGGCCAGGCCTGTCGCCACCGCAAAATGGGCACGCAATGCGCCGGAAACTCCACTGGCAATCGCAGCGCGAGCACAGTAGCCACCGTGCACCATGCGGCTTTGCCAGACAAGCAAAATCCGGCTCGCCGCCACAAACAGGGCAGTAAGGCCGAGCCCAACTTATGCCGTTCAGAAGTGGCAGAACCGCGCGGGCATAGCAATGCAGAAAGGGGTGCAGGGCGTTGTTCAGGAGCACTGAGAGCAGCTCTACATCAAGGCTGACCTCGCCAGCCAATAGGGGCAGCTCACCGCGCAGGTAAAAACGCGCCGCCTGCAGCAGAGCGTTGTCCCGCGTTTGCACCCAGGCCCGGACCGTCTCCAGTTCTGGAGAAAGGTCCGGCCGATAGCCTGCGACCAATTCGCACACGCCCTGCCACGCAGAATCGAGTTCCTGCTCCTCGGCAACGAAAGCCTCTGGCGCGATAGCTGGAATGCCCCGCGCCAGGCGAGAGGCGGCCCCCTCCGTCGCCTCCAGTGGTGGACGAAAAGAGGCCTCCACCTGCGCAAGCAACTCGAAAAGCGCCTTATAAAAACGCACCGTATCCGCAAGCTCTGGCTCGGGACTGCCACGAGCCTCAAGCTCTCTCTGCAAGTCCACGTAGAACGGTACACCAAGGCTTTCGCGCTCGTTGCGGATACGCATGGTCTCCATGAGGCCAGAGCCATCTTCAAGCACCGCGCCAAAGTATAGAGGAAGGGCCAATGATTTGTCCAGCTTCTGCTGAAACCCAAGCCTGCCTCCGGCAATCCCAGATGTGGCAAGAAGATGGCCCCCTCGTGCAGCACCTAGCGAGGCAAAACGAGCTTAAGCACCTCTAAACGACCCTCAGCCGCTGGGGTGGGATTCTCCTGCCCTTCCACAAAGCCCGGTGGACGATATGCTCGTACGCGGAGCGAAGAGCTACGGCCGCAAAAGCCGTCATGAGCACTGGGTAAAGGAAAGCAAGGCGCTTTCGCAGGCGCAGCCGCCAGAGGGCAACAAGCCAGAGGCCCAGCATCTCCAGCGCGGCTGCAGCCCCCAGAGCGCGCGAAAAAGCCACAGATGAGGTTTGGCCGGCCACCAGGACAAGCAACGGTTCCCATGTGACCACAAGCAGCCAAAGCCAAACAAAAAGGTACGGCAGAAGCCGGAAACCAAAAACCGCAAAAAGGTTCTTGGAAAACCCTTCCGCGGCCTCTCTGTAGCTCGTGTACATGCGGCAGGAGACGTTCCCGGTCAAATCCGCAAGCCGCAGCCTCAACCCCTGCTCCTTGGCTCGCCTGGCCAAAGCGAGGTCGTCCACAGGGTTTGCGCACACGGAAGCATGGCCGCCCAAAGCAAAATACGCTTCCCGGCGA